>DQLG01000305.1 GCA_015660315.1 Candidatus Latescibacterota bacterium | reverse complement strand
CTGCACCACCGCCTGGCCTCGGGCGCGCGCATCACGATCGAATACTCGGCGGACGGGCCCCCGCGCGGGCGCGCCAAGATCCAGCAACTCTACGACCTGCGACAGACGCCCTCCATCGCCGGAGGGCGGCAAAAACTGCTACTGGAAATACTCGGTCCGAACTTCCGGCCCGTCCAGATCACCGACGATCTGGCAAGTTTCTGGGAGCGAACCTATCCGGAGGTTAAAAAGGAGCTAAAACGGCGCTACCCGAAACACGAGTGGCGCTGATTGCAGCAGGTTATAATAAAGTTCCTTCACCCCTTGATATCCCCCCACCCCAAGCCGTATCTTCTCTGGCCCCCTAAACCGGGGAAATTATCACTACGCCAAACGGGTAACTAAAATGAACATCAATAAAGTAAAACGCACTCTCAAAGAGGGCGGCACCGCCATCGGCACCATGGTCTTCGAATTCTCCACCCCCGGCATCGCCCGACTCTCCGCCGAAGCCGGCGCCGAGTTTGTCATGTACGATATGGAACACACCGGCTGGAGCGTCGAGACCATCCGCGACCTGATCGCCACCACCAATCCCACCCATATCGAGCCGCTGGTCCGGGTGCCGGCGACGCAATACCATTTTATCGCCCGCGTGCTCGACGTCGGTGCACGCGGTATCATGGTGCCCATGGTCAGCGACGCGCAGCAAGCCGAGGTCATCGTGCAATCGGGGAAATACCCGCCGATGGGCCAGCGCGGCGCCGCCTTTGAGATCGCGCACGACGGCTTCGTGCAGGGCGACGTGGTCAGCAAAATAGACCACGCCAACTCCGAGGGCCTGTTGATCGCGCAGATCGAAAACCGCCCCGGGCTCGACAATCTCGAACGCATCGCCGCCGTCGACGGCATCGACATCTTGTGGATCGGCGGCTTCGACCTGAGCAATTTCCTCGGCATCCCCGGCCAATTCGATCATCCAGATTTCGTCGAAGCACTCGAACGCGTCGTCGACGCCTGCAACCGCAACAACATCGCTGCCGGTTATCTCGTCAATACCGTCGAGGAAGGTGCTCTCAGGCTGCGCCAGGGCTTCCGCTGCCTGGCCTACGGCGGCGACCTCTGGCTCTACCGCCGCGCTCTGCGCCAGGGCATCGAAGGCTTGCGCGCCAGCGTCTGGCAGCGATGAGACCCTAGCCCCCCCTGCCTACCGCTCTACGCTGGCCGGCCTATTGGGCTTTGGGCAATAGGTCAGCGGCCGAGGAAGTCCTACGCCAGCTAATGACCCTGAACCCCTAACTCGCCCATCGTTTGGACCTGCGCATTTCGGGGCTCTGATTGTCCCATCTATAGATGGGTCAGCAAGTCCATCCTGTTGGAGTTATAATGAGTCAAGTACCGGACATCCGCAGCCCCGCCACCGAACTTCACGCATTAGTCCGACAGATCTACCAGGCCTGCAGCATGAGCGAACTCGAATTTCTCCAGCACGAAGAATACACCCGCGATGGCATCCCGCTCAATCGGGTGACCCTAGCCGACTTGGCGACGACCGCATTCGACTGGCTGCAACCAGCCTAAAGGAGCTATCATGCCCGGAAAAATCCTCGTAATCGGCGGCAGCGGCTTCGTCAGTGGCACCCTCGCCCGCCTCGCCCTGGAGCAAGGCCACGACACCTGGGTCCTCACCCGCGGCCAGCGGCCAGCCCCCGACGGCGCCCACACCCTCGTCGCCGACCGCAAGGACCCCGACGCCTTTGCCCGCACTATCCAAGACACCGATACCGACTGGGATCTCGTCATCGACTGCATTGGCTACCAACCCACAGACGCCCTACAGGACATCGCGGTCTTCCGTGAACGCACACCCCATCTGGCCTTTGTCTCCACCGACTTCGTCTTCGACCCCGCCCATCGCCGTTTCCCGCAAACCGAAGAGACCGCGCACTATGCCGACGCAGGTTATGGCGGCAACAAGCGCTTATGCGAACTCGAATTGCTCAACGGCGATTGCCGCGATATGGCCTGGACCGTCGTCCGCCCCTGCCATATCTATGGCCCCGGCTCGCTCTTGGGCTGTCTACCTAACCACGGCCGCGACGCCGAGTTGCTCGACCGCCTGCGCAAGAGCGAAGCGCTAGACCTGGTCGGCGGCGGCCACTTTCTGCAGCAGCCCATCCTCGCCGCCGACCTCAGCCACCTTCTGCTCAGCCTGCGCGGCAACACGGACACCTACAACCAAATCTTCTGCGCCGCCGGTCCCGATATCGCCGAGTCACGTAGCTACTATGAAATTATCGCCGATATTTTAAACGTGGAATTGCAAATAAACGAAATTTCTGTCGACGCACATCTCAAAGAAAACCCCAACTCCGCCCCCTTCCTCTGCCACCGCATTTACGACCTCGCCAAACTGGAAGCCAGCGGTGCGCACCTGCCCGCGACTCCCCTCAAAGAGGGTCTGCGCCAACATGCAGAAAGTCTGATTACGTCTAACGCCTAGTACTGATTATACTATAGGAGTGTAGCGAACAATCCTGAAACGACCGATATCCGACTAAAAGGAATCCGTCATGAAAACCAACCAGCACTCCCTCACAGAAGCCGAACTCGCCCACTACCGCGAACACGGCTACGTCGCCGTCGAAAACTTCTTCCCCGCCGACGAATTACAAGCCCTCGACGAACACCTCGACCGCTTCGCTGCCGGCCAGGAGGCCGACGCCTTCGAGCACAAGGGCCAAGACTACCGCGGTTGGATCATGCGCCTCGGGCTGGCCACGCCGCAAACTGCCGCCTTCTGCGCCGACGACCGCGTGCTCGACCTGATCAACCCCCTCGTGCACCCCGGCATCGCCATCTACTCGGCCAAGCTCGTCGCCAAAGAACCATACGATACCAATATCTGCCATTGGCACCAGGACGACGCCTACTACACCCAGCACTCGCAGAGCCAAACCCGCATGTCAACCTGGATCCCCCTACAAGACTCCACCCGCGAAAACGGTTGCCTGCAACTGATTCCCGGCAGTCACCACCGCGGTTTGCAACCAGCCAGCAACAAAGAGGGCGGCACCTGCAACCTCGGCATAGACAGTGAAATCGATCTCGATAACTGCACTTACCTTCCCACGCGCGCCGGCACCATCGTGCTCTTCAGCGCCCTGCTCTGGCACGCCTCTGACGGCAACCAGACCGACCAGCGCCGCCGCGCCTTCATCGTCTCCTACCAGGAGGCCACTGCGCAAGGCGGCAACGCCGACCAGTGGCAAATCCTGCGAGCAGCCTAAGGAAACCCCATGCGCATCATCGACGCCCATGTACACGTCGGCGGCAACTACAAGCCCATGACCCCCTTCCAAGACACCGGCCGCGTCGATCGCCTCTTGCGGTTGATGGACGAATGCGAGGTCGAGAAGGCCGTTATGGTACCCGTCGTAGCCGAATTCTCCCCCGACAACAACTCCGAGTGCGCGCACTGGTCTCGCCAGCACCCCGACCGTCTGGCGGCAATGATCGACGTGGCGATGCACGAGTTGAGCGCGATCGAAGAAATCGCCCGCGCCCGCGAGGAATACGGCGCAGTGGCCATCAGCTACTACCCCAATTCGGCCGATATCAGCTGGATGCTCGAAGCCCGCTACGAGCCGATCTGGGACGCGCTCAAAACCTATGTCCCGGTCTGTAACCTGCACGTGTCACCGCCGAACTACCCCACCCTACTCGAACTAGCTCGTCGCCACATGGACCTGCTTTTCGTCTGCAACCACCTCGGCCTGCCCGGCCAGCACTTTGAACCGACGGACCCGACTTACGGCGGCCTGATCGGTGCCCGCGCCCTGCCCAACGTTTATATCAAGGCCTCGGCCTTCTACGGAGCGGCGGCCACCCCCTGGGATTTCCGTTGCCCGCGCGCACTCGGTTTTTTCACCGCTCTATTGCGCGACCTAGGTCCCCGGCGCCTATTGTGGGGTACCGACTGGCCGCCGACCAGCAGCCACCTCACCTACCGTCAAGCCCTGGAAATCGTGCGCAGTTGCGCCGAGGGCGTAGACGAGAAAGCGTTGGAACTGGTCTTGGGAGAAAACGCCGCGCACGTTTTTGGTATCTAAGATCGGAGGGGAGCTGCAAAGATCACCGCGGCGGGTATTTTTCGGGGAGGTCGTGGTGAAAAAAGGCCTGGCGCGGCCGTGCGGCGGGAGTGGGCGCGACGGCACCCCAAGGAGCGACGGCCCGGGGGACTAAAAAAACCCTGCGCCGCACCCCCGAGACGATCTCCGTACTAAACCTGCGTCTCTGCGCGATCCGTAGCCGGTGGCGGCTCAACAGAAAGCGCAGAAATCTCCGCACGCATTTCCGCCGACATCTCAAAATCGAGCGCGGCCAGCGAAGGTGCCAACTGATCGAGATTGCGCCCGCCAATGATCGGTGCCGTTATACCCGGGTGCTCCATAACCCAGGCGACTGCCAGCATCGCCGGATGCACGCCCTTATCGGCGGCGTACTGCACGAAATTATCGGCGACCTCGTAATAAACCGGTTTGGCATAGCGCTTGATATAGTTAGCCTGCTGTAACAGCCGCCCGCCCGTTGGCCGCTTGTCCACCCCGTATTTACCCGTCAGTAAACCACCGCCCAACGGGCTATACGAAATCACGCCCAAGCCTTCGGACTGGGCCAGCGGCAAAATCTCCACCTCTACCTGGCGCTTGGCCAAATTGTACATCGGCTGGATGCACTCAAAGCGCGCCAACCCTTCGCGGGCGCAATGGCCCAAGGCTTTGGCGATCTGCCAGGCCGCCCAATTGCTCACCGCCGGGTAGAGGATCTTACCGGCCTGCACCAGATCGTCTAGCGCGTCGAGTGTCTCCTCAATCGGCGTGTCGTCGTCGAAGTTGTGCACAAAATAAAGATCCAGCCGATCCGTCTGCAGCCTTTTGAGACTAGCCTCGACTTGCTGCACGATATGCCGCCGGGAAAGACCGCGATCGTTGACACCCTCGCCCATCGCACCGCAAACCTTGGAAGTGATCACCAGTTCATCGCGCTCGCCTTTGATCAACTTGCCCAGAATCTCCTCCGAACGCCCTCTGGAATATACATTGGCCGTATCGAAAAAGTTGATCCCCAATTCCCTGATCCGGCGATACATCTGCTCAGAAGCCACCTCGTCGGCATCGCCGCCAAAAGCCATCGTGCCATAACATATCTCGGATACTTTCACACCCGTGCGACCCAGTGTCTTATAATTCATCTCATACGCTCCTTATGTTGCTCTTTTTTGATTCGCCCCCAACTCTTATCCGCAACCGCGGTCGACACCGTACCGATCTCGACCGCAACCTGATGCAGATCCTCCTGCGCCTGGCCATCGATCAATTTACCCCGCCAATCAAAGCGGCTAGTATGGCACGGGCAGCGCACGATACCCAACTCATCGGGCAGTTCCACCTCGCAACCCCAGTGCGTACACTCCGAACTATAGGCCGCGAGAATCTCCTCGTTCACCCGCACCACGATCACCGGCCAGTCCCGCCCCTCCACCTCGACCTTCACCCCCCCACCCACTTTTCGCAAAGCCGCAAAGTCCTCATGTTGCAAATCAACGACCACTACCCCATCGGCACCGCCCTGGGCCCACGCCAATGTCCGCGCGGCGATACTGCCACCCACTGCCGCTTGCGCGAGCCGACAGGCAAAACCGCGCCGACTGAGTTTTTCCTCCTCCATATTTCCCTTTTCGCTCTTCTGCAAATAAATAAGCCAAGCTAATCAAGCACCCCCCTCCGATAAAGAGCACGACTGGTCCCTCTTTCCCCATAGAACTATATTAATCGCCGTTTATGTCCCATAAGTCCCAGCGGGATATTGAAAAAGTTGCGGAGCCTATCTAAAACCGCGAACTCTAAGAGTTCCGCTACATGAGCGAGGTGATACCCTCGCACAGGCCGTCGCCCCGAAGCCCAATACTAAAGGAGCCACTGCATCCAATGGACACCCCCCGCCAACGCCTACTCTACCTACAAGCCCGCACCCCCAGTCCCCTCTCTGGCATTATCGGCCTAACCTTCATCGAACCGATCAAAGGCTACAAACCCGAGATCGTCGCCACCGAGCCGGATTGGCCCTACGAAACTGTACACGACGCCCTCGTAGACGGCTGGCAGATCGTGCAATTCCCACACTTGCAAGCACCCTTCGACGACCGCGAACTCGACGTGGTCGGCTACGAATTTATCCTGCAGAAAATGGAGGTAGTCGCAGATGAGTGAACAATACCTGCTCAACGACGCCGAAGTCGCCCGCTTCCTGGTCACCGGTTACCACCTCGTCGAGCCCGAACTACCCACCGGCCTCAATGAAAATATCGCCGCCCAACTCGACGCGCTCGCAACAACCCCCGGCGACGCCATCACCGAAGCCGTGCCCGAACTATCGCCGGTGCTAGAGCATCCCACCGTCACCGGCGCGCTCTCCAGCCTGCTCGGCCCAGACTACGAAGTACAACCGCACCGCCACTGGCACTGCAAACAACCCGACTCGCCGCATATGAACTGGCACCAGGACGGCCTCAACAATCGCGACATACTCCTAAACCGCTTCTTAGGCCTTTACTACCCAACCGATATCACCGCCAATATGGGGCCGACGATCATCGTGCCCGGCACCCAGTTTCGCAACGCGCCGACCGATCGCATGGCCACCTATACCAACATCCGTGGCCAGGTAGCGCTGACCGTCAAAGCCGGCACCGTCGCCTTCACCCACTACGACCTCTGGCACGGCACCGCCGCCAACCGTTCGGCACACAAACGCCATATGATCAAGTTTCTCTTTCGTCGCACGCGTGAAAACACCGCCCCCACCTGGAACCACGACCCAGAAGCCACCAACAAGCCCAACGACTGGAACAAAAAAGCCCAAGCCGAAGACGCCAATAATATCCTCAACTTCACCAATCCCATCGGCGTATCGCAGAGCGACCACTATAAAGAGCG
>DQLG01000101.1 GCA_015660315.1 Candidatus Latescibacterota bacterium | reverse complement strand
TGATGGACATCGACGGCGACTGGCGGCGGAGCTGGTGCGACACGGAGTGGACGTCGAAGCTGCCGAACTGGGATGAAGATGTGCCGGTGCACCGCATCGAGGCCAAGGCTGGGGACTGCATTTTGTTCAGTGAGAAGCTCAAACATGGTACCATTCCGTGGGCGGGCAACGGCGAGCGCCGCACGCTCTTCTACAAGTATGTTCCTTTCGGTATGCACCACGGCGACGTCGCGTACGACACCAACGACCCCCAGCTCACTGCGCGGCAGAAACGCATCCTGGAGTTCTCGCCGTGCTGGTTTAACGAGCCCCGGGAGGACAAAGACTACTCCGCGAACCCGGCGCTCACAACACTCCATCCGCTGGCGTGTGTAGAGAGCGACCCAGACGTGTTACTGCCGGGCATGTCGCCGCCGCACATCCGGCTGACGGACGAGACCAAGGCGATGCTGCTGAGCGCCGGTGGAGGTGGAGGTGGAGGTGGAGCGAGTGCAAATGCGAAGTTGTAATGTTCGAGGTATTGTTCTGAATTATAGTCAAGACAACACAAGTCCTTCTCTATTAACACTGCTAACCAACCCATCAGTCAATTGCAACCAGACTTAAGTTTGATGGTTTCAGAGTAATTATCCCACCACTTGACCATCGGCCGCTCGCGCAGGAACTCGGCACGCTGAAGAGCGCGAACCGCTCTTAGTAGCAACGCTTGCGATCTTATTTAAATCGTGTCTTTACCGTTATCGCGCTGCCCAACCGGGCATGGTGGCCTGTCACTGGGTGCTCTCCGCGCGGCCTGAGGTGGCGCTGGCGATGCGCCAGCGTCCCTGGTAGTCGCAGGCTTCGTAAAACAGGCGGAACCGTCCGTCGGCCAGGTCGATGATACACGGCTCGGATGCCTTGGCGGCGTCCCAGCGGCCGCCATTGTCAAGGCAGATACCCGGGTCTTTGGTCCACGCCAGTCCGTCGTCGGATATCGCGCTGAAGATTCTGCCGTGGAATTTCGATCCCGCCACCACTTCCGGCGCGGACACCCATCCCGCATAATACATCCGATAACCGCCCGTACCCAGGCGCAGGACTTCCGGCGCGTAGACCGAGAAGGATTCGAGTGCGCTTTCCTGGGCAATGCGAATGCCCGGCTCCAATTCGAAGTCGAGTCCGTCGTCGGATATCGCGCTGACGATATGGTGGTCGTTATAGGCGCCCGCATACGGCTCGATGTCCGGATGCGGGGAGGCGCTGGCGTAGAGACGGTAGCGGCCCCCATCCCCCAGATAAAGGCATCGCGGGGCCCCATAGGAGGTGTTCGCGCCGCCCAGGCGCACGCCCGGCTCCCTTTGCCAGACCAGGCCGTCCGCGGATTGGGCGCTGATGATCGCGCTCTTGGCCCCGCCCCCCGCCTGCTCGGTCCTGCCCTCGACGTACATCCGATAGCCGCCGTCCGGCAGCGGGATGACTTCGGGGCTCCAGATATAGTGCGCCGCCCCCTCGCCGCCGGCGTCCAGGCGCACGCCCTGCTCCTTTTCCCACTGCCCGGCGTCGGCGGAGAACGCGCTCAAGATATAGCCCTTTGATGCGGGGTTGGGACGTTGCGGACCAAAACCGTGGTAATACATCCGGTAGCCCCCATCCATCTCCACCACGTTGGGGGTCAGGGTGCGACTGGCGTCGAGCGGTCCGTCCGAATCGATCGCGACATCGGTGTCCTTGACCCAGTGGATGCCAGGATCCGCCTCCTGGTAATGGATCGCTTTCGCCATCTCGTCCATTTGCCTCTTCCTTTTGGTTGCAGCCTCGCCTCGACGGCAGGGCGTTCAATTTCTATGGCCACCCCTCCGCAGCAGCCCGGCGCGTGATGGAACGCCTAGTCCGCGACACCGACGACCTGCGGCTCGAGATGGACGACGAGAATGGCTACACGATCCGCTCAAGATGGTTAATCATTCTCAAACTTCAGCGCGTTGGCATTTTCACTCACGATACGAACTACATCCTCTGAGACGCCCTGTGGGGCCCTTGCGCTGAACTCAAGCCTGGGACCCTCTACGTCTGGCCCCAGGAAGAGGACGAGAGCGCCGAAACAACTAACCAGAATGGTCAGGCGGTAGAGGAAGAGCTGGTCGAGGCTTAGTATTATAGCTCGCTTTTCTTGTTTAGGCGACTCGTCGGCATTGGCATCGTCAGCAAAACCACAGTGCTAATGATGAAAACTCCAATACCCAGAGCTAAAGAGAATAGTACGGCCTTGAAAGCGGCAGTCATAGCTTTCCCCTTTGGGCGAACTAATCATTCGGTGGAATCTTTCTTAGTCGAGCAACAATTAGCGACATAGAGAGACCCAATCGCCAAAATTGGGGAAATTATCATTAACGGCACGGGAGGCTTTCCACCCTCTACGTCGGCATTATCAATCAAATGGAATATCATCAGAGCCACCATTCTCAGATAACGGATTGCCGCACCAGTCAACACTTTCTTGGCAGCAGATATTTCGATGTCCCGGCTAAGGAGGTATACAATGCCCGTACCCAGACTCATGGCAGCCATTACTTCGACAAGTGGCACCTGGCAGAGCAGAGGGCATCAGCCTCGGGCTGAGCTTCTGCGTCCGACGGGTGCCCGCCTGGCCGTCGTATTTCGGGGTTGGGAATCCCACGGAAGATCGATGTCGTAGTGGTTGATTAACGCCCCGATCCATCATTCTCAGTTGTCGTATTACGACCCTTCGCAGCCCTCCTTTAAGCGACACTAGTCCAGGCAGTCCAGCCCCTTGCCATCCGCTTGGATGCGACGGGGGCTTTTGCTTGTGCGGTGATTGCGATTTTCGTAATATGAGCAGCCCCATAATTAGTCTCGTGTTCAGCGACATCGACACATTCTTCTAACCTTTGGCAGGAGGTTATCTCACACGTAACGCTACCAACCATAAGGTATACCTATGAAGCTAACCGCGTCTTCTTCAACGCTGACCGTAGCAATCCTATCTTGCTTCATTCTGTGGATACAGCCTCTCTCATCACAGCAATTTGCACTAAGTATTCCAATTCGACCATGACGGCCAATTCTTACTCACGTTGGGCGAACGAAAAGCACCCGGCTCCGATGAAAAACATCTCAACCTACCAACCGATGTCGCAGTCCTTCAGGACGGCTCTTTTTATGTAAGTGACGGATACGGAAATACCCGCGTAGTGAAATTTTCAGCACAAGGTGAATTTCTATTTGAGTGGGGCACACCAGGATCAGGGCCCGGCGAATTCGACCTGCCCCACGGCATCGCGGTCGACGAGAATGAGCGCGTATTTGTTGCCGATCGCAGCAATTCGCGGATACAGATATTTGATTCGACGGGTACATTTATTGCCGAATGGAAAAGCCAAGGGCTAGGCCGTCCGTATTCTATGGCCATCGGCTCAGATAATTCGGTGTATGTTGTTGATGGCGGCGACCCAATATTTCCCTTTCGCGCAAAAGCTATTAAATTCACCGTGCAAGGTGCACTTAGGAGTTGAATCTACAGTCGCTCCAAGGGGGGTACAACCGCAAAGGCGAAGGGCGAACGCTTCAATCTGGGCCGTGACAGATTTAGCAACGCCGGCAACGATATAAACGGAGAAACCCAATGACAATTGAACAACGATTGGAGCAGGTCGAGCAGGCTTTAGAGGAGAAATTTACTACCGAAGAAGAGCACCCGGTATTCTGGTACGATGCCGATGGCGAGTTTGCTGAGTATGTTAAAGGTCAGTTAACATGCTATGCAGAGGCCTAGAGCAGAGGTCAGTTAACACGCTATGCAGCGAGATACAGAGCAGATAGAGTCCTCCGGTATAGTCCTAGATGCACCTACCGATCGTCCAAACGAGGGTTTGCCGATCGGCAACGGCCGGATGGGCACCCTGGTGTGGACCGCACTCTCGTCGCTTGAGTTTCAGCTCAACCGCGTAGATGTTTTTGCAGTCAACCGCAACGCGGCAGGCGAACACTTTTCCGCTACTGGAGCTACGACCGACTACTGCGGGACCTGCGCGCGTCTAAGCATCGATTGCGGCAATGAGCCGTTTCGGCCTAGTCCGGATTTTCGTCAGGCGCTCTCACTGCACTCGGCGCGGTGCGCGGTGGACGGTCGGGGAGTGCGTGCCGAATGTTGGGTCGCGGCCGAAGATGATATACTGGTTGTGACCATAACCGACGATCGCGAAACGCCGCTGCCGATTGACGTGACCCTGATGCTGTGGAGAGAGCCGGAGGTGCGGAGTGGCGCTCACGTGGCGACCCTGTCCTTCCGCCATAGCGGGGACCGAATCGGCGTCGTGCAAACCTTGGCCGAGGCTGATCATTATTGTTCGTCGGCGGTGGTGGTGGCGTGTCCCGAGGCCGATGCGCAGGTTGTCGATACGGGCGGTAGATTGCACGTTCTGCGCCTGCCGCCGGTCAGGGGTACGCGCACGATCCTGGTGGCCAGCGCCGCTTCCCAGATTGAGGACGCGGAGGCGACCGCCAACCGCATATTGACGGCGTGCGGCACGCCGGATGCGCTCTCGGTAGTCGCCGAGCGGCACGCGCGTTGGTGGCGTGATTTCTGGGCCCGAACCAGCGTCGATATCTCCAGCCTGGATGGACGTGGCGAACGGGCGGCACGAGATCGCTTGCTCTTCCTCTATCACATGGCCAGTTCGTCGCGCGGACCATATCCGCCCAAGTGGAACGGTTCAATTTTCACCACCGGGGGTGACGACCGCGCCTGGGGCTCGCAGTTCTGGTTGTGGACCACCGAGATGCTCTACTGGCCGCTGCATGCTGCCGATGCTGGGGATCTGGCCGAGCCCTTTTTTTCGCTGTATCGCAACGCACTACCGGCGATGGAAACAGCCGCCCGGCAACGGTGGGACGCAGAGGGGATATTCGTCCCGGAAACAATGCCCTTCGACGGACCGACCGAGTTGCCGGCATCGCTTGTCGAGGGATATCGCGAGCGCTTCCTCTACAATCCCCGCAGTGCCGCAGTGTCGACGCAAGTGGCCGCTTGGTCTCGCTACGACTGGCATCTGGAAGCATCGACGAGCCGCGGGGAATGGACGCCCGACGGCTACAGTTGGATCAGTCATCTGACTTCGTCCGGCGCGGAGTTAGCGGTACACGCCTGGTGGCGGTACCGCTGCTCGGGCGACCGGGAGTGGCTGCGCAGATGCGCCTATCCGCTGCTGCGCGGCGTGGCTGAATTCTACTGCAGCATCTGCCGCAGGGGCGAAGACGGGTGCTGGCATATACACGGCACCAATGCGCATGAGGATTTCTGGGGCGTAAGCGACAGCATAATGGACCTGGCTGCAATTCGCGGCGCGGTGCCATTGGCGATTTGTGCCGCCGAACGACTGAAGATCGACGCGGCACTGTGCGTGAAATGGCGAGAATTCCTTCGCGAGTTGGCGTCATATCCGATGGGCGATGATCCACGTGCGAGGGCGTTGACCGGCGGTGTGCTGGCCGATGATGCTTGGGCGGCTGGATATCTGGGCGCGGTAGATGGATCGAAAAACCCCGAAGACGTTCAACTCGCGCCGATTTTCCCTTTTGAGGATTGGACGCTCGAAACGAAGGATCCTTCATTGGATGCCGTCGCCCGGCGGACTCTGGAATTGGCGCCGCGGCATCGGCGGGTGCTGAGCGGCGAAGAACTCAATACCGCCATTCGCTCGCCCATCGCTGTCGTGCGGGCTGGTGCCGCGGAGGATCTGCCCGCGATGCTCGAATACTATCGCGCTGCCTTCAAACCTCAGACTAACGGTTTCAGCTTCTTCGAGGGAGCGACGGCTCATTCCATAGAACACCTCGGCTTGCTCACGATGATGGTCCAGGAGGCCCTGCTGCAAAGCGTCGCTCCGCGCCCGGGCGAGCCTGAGACTATCCGCGTCTTCCCCGCCTGGCCGCGGACCTGGGATGTCTCGTTCCGACTGCTGGCGCGAGGTGGTTTTGTCGTTGCCGCGACGATGCGGGACGGTTGCGTTGCCGAGGTCGAGATCGAGTCGCGGTTCGGCGAAGAATGCCGCCTGCGCAACCCATGGCCTGCGGCGTGCCGGGTTGAGCACGAAGACGGAGAGGTCGTTGCACGCGCCGCCGCCGCCGAGGTTGTGGTTTTTGAGACCCGTCCTGGCAGTCGCTATCGGCTGCATGGATAAAGCGGTGCCAGCAGGCAATCACAACCTACTAAACGATTTGCAGGCGCCCGGGAGTCGTTTATCCACTCGCTCAAAGGCGAGTGCATGCAGCAGGGGCTTTTCGATACACGTCGCCAAGCCCAGCTGGAGATCTTTCGTTACATCGAAGGCTTTTACAGGCGAACGCGCAAACATTCCGCGTTCGGCTATAAAAGTCCCGTCGAGCTTGAAATGCTGTTAAAAGCTTAACTTGATCTCCATCTTTTCGCGGCAAGATCAATTGATTCGCTACTCTCCAATGTGTAACGAGGTCTGAGTTGAATATTCCTATTTGGGTACCCGAGGCATTCCGTGTCATCGCGCATCGGGGGAGTTCGGCCTATGCGCCTGAGAATACCCTGCCGGCCTTCAAATTGGCGCGGGAAATGGGGGTTGGCGAAGTTGAATTGGACGTGCAGTTGGCGATCGACGGTGTGGTGGTCCTCTGCCACGACCTGGTGCTCACCCGCTACGGTCACGGAGATGTTGTCGTCGAGGAGATGGCGTCGGACGAGTTGTTGGCTCTGGATATGGGTTCGTGGTTTTCACCGCACCTCTTCGCAGGTACGACGATGTTGAGTCTGGACCAGCTCTTGAAGACGCATGGCGACGATTTCATCTTTCACATCGAGCTCAAGGGGCGTGCGGAGGAGTTGGCTGCAGCGACCTATGCCGTGGTCGACGCGCATCGCGCCCACGAGCACACGATTTTCACCTCGTTTTCATATCAGCAGCTGGCGCGGATGAGAGATTTTGCACCAGGCAGTCAGCTCGGCTGGCTGGTGCAGACCATCGACGAGGAAGTACTGGATCAAGCCCGCGAACTGGAATTGTTTCAGCTCTGTCCCAGAGCCGGTGCAGTCAACGTCGAGGAGGTCGCCCGTGGTCGTATTGCGGCACCGGAGATCCGGGTCTGGGGCATCGCCGGCACGCCGCAGGAGGTGCGGGCGATGGTGCTGCAGGCGGTGGAAAGCGGCTGTGATGGGATGACGATCAACTGGCCTGATTGGGTGAAGCGCTAAAGGGTTAATTTCAGTGTCTAAAGACGCTGCCCGACTCGGGGGTCGGATGTGGTCGCTGGTAGAGTGCAATCTCTTTGCCGGTGTGTCGCCTCAGGGCAGCACGTCGATGATCTTTACCATGGCCTGCTTGTATGCATGCAGATCCTTGCGGCCTTTCGTCGTCAGGGTATAGGTCGTGCGCGGTCTCGCGTCGACCAGTTCCTTTTCGACGCTGACCATCTGTGCTTCTTCCAGCCTCGCCATCTGAACGGAGAGATTGCCCCGGCTCAGTCCAACCTGGTGTAGGATATACATGAAATCGGCTCTGCCCAGGACGCTCAACAGGGCCAGTACTCGCAATCGGGCCGGCTCATGAATGAATCCATCGATCTGTGGGATCGTGTCGGTTGCACTCAAGATTCGCTCTCCGCGTATTCGGTCTCCTGAAAAGCGTCGGCGTCTCGCACAAAGCGGCGCAGCAGCAATCCGCTCCCTGTGAGTAAAACAGCGCCACTGCACAGGAAGGGAATAGCCGGCGACCAAAGGGCAAAACCCGTGATCGTACCACTGACGATGAGGATCGCCGCATAGATGTGAAAGCGTCGAGCCCCGGTTAGCAGAGCGATCGCCACAGCCAGCGCGGCTGACAGGATGCCAGGGACGCCCGAGATGAACAGATCGGTGGTCTGTCCCTCGTCGACCTTCCATAAATGTGTAAGCCAGTAAACGGCCCCCACGAACAAGGCTGTGAGGATGAAGTAGGCGATGGCTAGGCGCCCCAGGTTCCTGCGCTTTCGCCGACGCGAGAATTCGACAAAGCCGGCCCGCGGTTCGACGATCCAACGACGCAGCACAAAGTACAGGTAAACGAGGGGTACGAGGGAACCCCCTATTAGGTAGGCAACTCCAAAGAAAAAGGTGAAACCGAAAAAGATGAGGGCGATGCCGCAGAGCAGATCGAGAATGCCATCATCCCAGTAGGATCGGAACAGAATGTCTTCCAGTCGTGTCTGTGCGTCTGGCATCGGTCAGGCTCCCATCGTCAGGTCACATGTTTATGACGCAAACTAAGTTTATGGTATAAACTTAGTCAACCCCTTTCTTGATGTTGTCTTACGATGAGTCGGTTTGGGGCCCGAAGACCTCAGGACAATAGCAGGTCAGTCAGTTCTGACCAGTGATCGATCTCAAAGGTGGCCTGGCCATCACTGGTGGACAGGACGGATCGGAAGAGGATTGAGTCCCAGCCGGCGCCTTGCGCCCCGGCGATATCTTTGTCGACCCGGTCGCCCATGTAGATGAGTCGTCTGCCGCCCATCTGTGAGCGCTCTTCGGCAATTCGGAAGATTTGTGGATCCGGCTTCTCGACGCCCTCGTCGCCGGAATACACGCGGTGGGCGAAATACTGCAGTAGCTCGACACCGCGAAAATTGCGGTCCATCACCCAGCCCGGCACATGGGTGTTGGCGATGATCCCCACGTAGAGGCCGGCGTCCGTCAGGCACTGAAGGGTCTCGGCCACACCCGGGAACAACCAGGAGTGGAAGCGTGGGCCCGACAGGACACCGGTCACATAGACCACGTGGTCGCGCCGTGGGGGGGCACCGAGTCGCTCGAAGAGGGAGTGAACGAGCGTTTCTTCGGTGTAGCCGGTTGGGGCCGTGCGACTCTCCGCATGCAGCTGCTGGATGTGCGCTGAGATTTCCTCAAGTGTTGCTGAGATACCCAGCCACCCCAGAGTTGCATGGGCCCGGGTGGCCATGTTGGCCCAGACATCGGCGTGGCTCGGGTCGCCGGATGAGTCGCCAGCGAAACCGTAAATCGTTCCACCTGAGTCGAAGAAGATCCCGTCGTAGGCCATATTATCGTCCTTGCTTTATCTGTCTTGTTCCGCCAGGGAAAGTCTGACCCCGACAGGTAGGTGATCGCTCAATGCTGTGCCGGTATGATCCGGTATGTCGAAGTTCTCAGGCGTCGCCAGCGCCTCGGCCCGCAACTGGCTGGGATCGATCCACACGTAGTCGATCCGCCGAACACCGGTCTTCTCAGGGTGCGGTTCGTGGAATCCTGCCTGCACCATGTGGTCATAGACGCGGCTCTCAGCGGGCGCATTGAAATCGCCTGCCATGACCGCCGGTGAGGTGACCTGTGTGAGGGCTGTGGAGATCTCCCCGAGGCGAACGGGTTCACCCTGTCCATCCGGGGCGAATCGATTGCTCGACAGGTGCAGGTTGATCACGCTCAGTTCACGGTGGTCGATCCTCAGCACCAGATGCATGAAGATTCGCTCAAAGCGTTTCCTGGCAGGGGTTCTGCAGGACGTGAGATCCTCTACAATCACGTCGAGATCACGGTTCCACAGGATACAGCCACCGTAGGCGGGCCGTTCACCACCGGGGACGAAGTGACTGCGCATGTTCAATGCATCGCTCAGTGCAGCGGGCACGTCCGGGCCTGGTACTTCCTGGAGCAACAACACGTCCGGTTGCAGTGATGTGTATAACTCGGTCAATGCCGCCAGAGCCTCTGGATGGGGAACCTGCAGTTCTTCGCCCCACAGGCTCGGTGCGCCCTGAAACCAATAGGCATTGTGGCTCCACAGGATCATGAGACGACCTGCCTGGGCGAATCCTGGGCGGCGATGATGCGGGCCAGTTCACTGCAATGGGTCCACTGCACCTGCTCGCCCAAGCTGCCCTGCACGCGACGGCAGACTTCATCGACTATCGTTAAGACCCGGATTCGACGACCATTCATCAGCGCATCACTCATAAAATCCATACTCCACTACTCGTTGATCGGCCACCCATTGTTTGAGCTTGCAGTTTTCTTATTCTAACTGTTTTAGGCGGCGTAATTCGGTGACGCCCATGCCAGCGAATTTCTTCTTCCACCGGTAAAACGTGGCTTCGCTAACCTCCATTTTACGGCAGGTCTCGGTCACCGATACGCCATTTTCTGCTTGCCGTAAGGCAAAGGCGATTTGCTCTTCAGTGAACCTTTTTCCATTTCATGGCCGGTCTTCTTCCCGACTTCAAAATAGTGCCCTGTTTATATCATTACAAATGGTACAGCTTTAGGGGGAGAGACCAAGCTGGATGGTGTATTATGTCTGAATCCCTATCCTCGGCCATACCACCTTGGCCGGGCACCTACGCGCTGGTTCTTTCCGCAGGAGTTCGGTCCAGTGTAGATATCGGAAAATTGGGAACACTGCCGTTGTTGCTAGTTGTTATCTCTACATCGGTAGCGCTTTTGGTTTCGGCGGCTTGAAGGCCCGTTTGGCCCATCACGGGA
>DQLG01000161.1 GCA_015660315.1 Candidatus Latescibacterota bacterium | reverse complement strand
TCCGTCAGATATTGGCCGCTCTGCAGGAAGCCCGTGCCATAGACCTCGATCTCGTCTATTTCGAAGGGCACGTTGACCAGCGATTTGAGCATCAGGGTGCGCACATACTGTGGCGGCACCGCTATGTCGACGATTGGATCCTCGTTCTCGGTGTTGCGTTCGATGAGGATATCGGGTGAGGCCAGGCTGAGCCTGGCGGGATTGATCCATAATTCGTAGCCGCGCATAAAGTCGGCGTGGAAGGGCGTGGCGGCATTCGGGGTGACGGTATTGCGCGGGTAAAAGCGCACCCTTTGCACGCCGATCGCTACAAAGAAATCAAGCACTACGCGGATGCCGCGCGCGTTGACTTCGGGTTCGAAGGCGGTGGGTTTGCGGATAAAGGCGGTTGAGGGACTGCCGTTGACGGTGCCTTCGAGCTGCTTCTCGAAACCGCGGCCGACGTCGGGCGAGGTGATGCGGCCGTTGCCTTCGAGCACTCGCCCGGCGATATTGGCCTCGCCGTCGAAGAACAACGGGCTGATCCAGCCCGGCCGGCGGGAGAAATCGATGGCGTTGTTCGGCGTGTTGGTAGTATCCAGACTGCCGCCGGTGGAAACGATCTTGGGGGAGACACCAAAACCGCCGCTCTGCCAGGTCGTCGAGCCGTCGCCGAGTACGAAGGTACGCACCGGTTGCGCATGTACGAGGGCGCATAGCGCCAAGAGGCCAATCAGGCTTTTCATTCGCCCAACCCCGCGTTGATCGTCAAGAAAAAGAGGCTGGAGCTTTCGCTTTCGCTCTCGGCGAAATTGCGTCTGGCCATCTGCAACCCCAGGCGGGTGACTAGTTCGTAGCCCTGGTAGGCGACGCGGTTGGTCAGTTGCATCAGCAAGGTCCAGCTGGTGAAATCTTCTTCGAGGTCTTCGCGCCGCCCGTCGAGCATCCAGAAATACGAACGCTCAAGGCCCAGTTGCAGTTGGCTGTCGAAAAGCTGGCGGCCGAAGCGCGGGAAATAGTTGACACCGGAGGTTTCGGCGAAGAGCGGTTGCGTCCACAATAAAAAGAGGGTCTCTTCGAGACTTTCGGCTTCGGGCTGGCGGGTCGAAAAGGGGCGGTCGCGCCGGTATTCGCTCTTCCAGCGCGGTTCGAGCACCGCTAGACCGACGGGCAGGCTCCACTCGGCTTTGTTGATGGCCCCTAAGAAGCCGCTGATGCCCCGACCGTCGAAACCGATCACGTCGGTGGTCGTCTCGCGCTGCTCGACGCGGTCCCACTTGAAGCGGTGGAAAGTGCGCACCTGCGGTCCTAAATGCAGATCCCAATCGGCATAGAGGGTGCTCTTCCAGGTGTTCTTGAAGGCGAGCGGGTCACGGACCTCGCGCATGCGATCGGGCGAGCCGATGGGCTGAAACCACAACCAGAGGTCGTCGGAGATATCATCCTCGACGAGGGCACCGTGCGCGAAGAAGCGGAAAGCGCTGCCGCCGGAAAATAGGTGGCGCAAGGTCAGCATCCCATAGTGCGAACGCGTCTGGCCATCGCCTGAGATTAGCTGCATCTGTTGGCGTCCCGCGGTCAGTTTGATTGCAGGGCCGGCATTGGCGCTCAAGTGTGTGTTATAGCCCTGGTGGTCGCCCTTATAAGGATAGTCAGCGAGCCGGTCGTTTTCGAAACGGTCGATGGTACCGTTGTAGTTCATATCGAGGCCGAAGAGAAACTGTGGTCGGTCGGCGCGATAGCGCAGGAAGGCCTCTTCGTAATCGGGAAAGTTATTGCGGTTCTGGTTAAAGTCGTTGACAAAGTCGCCGTTCTCGTCGTAGCCGGGCCAGGCCTGGTCGTTCCACAGGCGGCGTTGCACGATATTGCCTCCGCGGATCTCGAGGTCGGGCCGCTGCCATTCGGGCGTGGCGTTGTAATCGTCGTCGTCGTCGACGAACTCGTAAAGCTGCGGCACGGGGTCCTTGTAGCGGATCCGGCCTTCTTTATCGACTAGCCAGTAGTTGGTGGTGTATTCGTCGGCGATCGAAAAACCCTCGGCATACAGCGCGAAGGGTTGCAGGTCCCAGGCGGCCTGCGCGTAGGCCGCGGTGGCGTCTATGCTGTGTTCGAAGTGGCTCTTTTCAAGCAGGTTGGGATATTGGAAAAAGCGGCGGTTGAAGACCAGTTCGCCATTTGCTGAGAGCCCGTGCCAGTCGCTCATGTGCAGGTCGGTGCCGATCAATTCGTTGGCGGTGGGTAGCCCGTAGTCGACGCGGATAAAACCGGTGTTACTATTGTCCTGCACATTGCCCCCGGCCCGACGCACCGGCAGGAAGATGATCTCGGGGCTGAAGCGCTCGCCGTCTGTTTGCAGGTTGGAGGCGACTTCGACACGGTAGTCGTTGGCCACGGACAGTTCAAAGGTAGCGCGGGTGATCTCAGCGCTGGTGGTCGTGCGCGGGATGCCTGCGTCGTCGAGGTCCTCGAACTGGAAGCGCCTGAGGTCGTATTCGAGCAGGATATCGTCGTTGCCGCTGGCGACAAAACGGCCGCCGTCGCTGCCGCCGCCGGTGATTTTGGGCAGCAGGCCGACTTCTTTGCCGCGCAGTTCGCGGCCCTCCCGGTCGCGTAGCACGATATCGAAATCGGCGAGGATGGCCGGGGCTTCGCCCTTGCCTGGCGAGTCGTCGCGTAGCCGCACCCAGAGTTTTTCGAGGGCGCGGTTCTGCTGGGTGGAAAGCGTGCCGCGCAGGGGGTTGCCCTGGTTGGACTCGCGCTCGGTCTGCACGTTGTGCGCGTTGATATAGGTCAGGCCGAGAGTGGTGCGGGTGCCTAAGCTGAACTCGGCGTGCCCGCCGAACAGGTGCGTGACGTCGGTGCGGTCTTCACCCTGGGGAGCGGAGGGGCGCGAGGCGACCAGTGTGGCGAGCATACGGTCGGTGCCGTAGTCGAGGCGTACGCCGTTGAAACGCGGTTTGTAGAACGTCAGCGGGGTAAAGAAGGTGTAGATCTCGTCGCCGACCATCAGGCGGTAGTTGCCGCCGTCGCGGCGATCGCCGGCGATGACCAGGCGGTCGAACCAACTCCCGTAAGTGCTGCCCTTGTCGATGCGGCTGCCGCGCGGCAGAGGCTGTTCCTGGTCCCAGTTGTAGACCCGCCAGCCGCGGCCCAAATAGGAGCCGAAGGTGTCGTAGAAATCGCTGCCTTCCAACAGGTGGTTGACGTAACGACCGTAGGGTTCTGCGGCGTAGTTGGTCTGGCTGGCGTACCAGGGTTTCATATAGGTCTCGGGTAGGTGGCGTTGCCCGTACCAGTGGTGGACCGCCGGCGAGAGATAGTCGATCTCGAAGCGGTTGCCGTAGGGATTGATCGTCGCCAGACCCCAGTGACGCCCGTCGCGCGTGGAGGTTTGCGCCGAGGCGAGCAGTGGCACAAGCCAGAGCAGAAGAAATAACAGACGCAGCATCAGTAGACCAAGTGGACCAGACGCGAAACGGCGGTGCCGGGCGCGTCGCTGTCGGTGGAAAAGTGCACGCGGACGAGGTAGATGCCCGGCGGCAGGGCCTGGCCCAGGTCGTCGCGGCCGTCCCAGGAGAATTCGTGTTCGCCGCTGGGGAAGGAGCGCTGTACTGAGAGGTTGCGTACCCTGTGGCTCGAAAGGTCGAGCACTTCTATATCGAGGGTCTTGGGCCGTTCGAGGTGAAAAATGTCGACGAGGATTTTCGTCTGGTCGTTGACGCCGTCGCCATTGGGCGTGAAGACCGAAGGGGTGAGTTCGACATTCTCGAGCAGGTTCGTGCCCTTTAGCTGCGAGACGACGACCAGCGATTGCGTGGCGACCGCGTTGGAGGCATTGCCCGAGATAGTTTCTTGCGAGAGCCCGGGTTGGAGGCTGCTTTCGAGACGGGCCTTAAACTGCGTGCTTTGCAGAAAGACCTTGGTGCGGAAGCGAAAGGCGTAGATCTGGTTGCCGCCAGTAATGGCTTGGGGGAAGTCGAGAACGACTTCCCCTTCTTCGCCGGCGCTGATTTGTAAATCGCCGTTGCCAGGCCACAGTTGCTTTCCGCCGCCGAGGGATATGGCCGCATCCTGGCCGACTTGCACCGAGAGCAGTTCGAGCGGGGCAGCCGAGGTCGAGCGCAGGGCCACGCGGTCGAAACCGGGGTTGCCGAGGCCGAAAACCGGTCGCATATAGAGGGTGAAGTCATGGTCTTCGCCCGGCTCGACGCCGCCGACCGGCGAGATCTCGCCGAAAACGGTATCGACCAAGGGCGGCACGAAGTGCAGCCGCAGGCTGCGGATCCAAGGCCGTTGCAAAGGCTCGCGCGATAATAAGCGCACTTGGATTTTGGCCAGTTGGCGCGGGGCTGGCGAGCGGAAGGCATCGCCGGAGGTGGTGTAGATCGCGCTCCAGTTGCTCCAGTCGGGGCCGGTGATCTCCTCCCATACCGGCGGCGGTCTCGGCGTCTGGTCGGTGTCGGGCAGACGCCGCCAGAGGTCTTCGGATATTTCGCGGCCGTTCATGGTAAAATAGTGCGGCAGTAGGGTCACTCGTTCGCCGGTGCGGGTGCGGATCTCGACGCGCGTATTGGGCGGGGCTTCGCCGTCCCAGGTCACGTGGGTGAAAAGCCGCGGTCGGCCCAATTCGATAAAGGGCGACTCCATGGTGATCTCGGAGACATAGCCCTCGCCATAGGCCTGGATCTCGCTGAGCTTGCCCTTTTCGAAGCGCGAGCCGCTGAATTCGAGCTGGCGCACTTCGATATAGCGCACTTCCTGGCGCGGGAAGGTTTCTTCCACGTGCAGGAAGCGTTCGAGGTTGCGGCGTTCGTCGAAGTTGGTCCAGACAAAACTGCCGCTGGGGTCGACCGAGCCGTCGGAGATCCGGACCTGATAGGCAAAGGGTGGACTCGATGGGCTGAGCAGCTTGACGCGATCGAGCCAGTATTTGGCGCCTAGGTCGATCTCAACCTGGTTCTCGTCCTGTACCGCGTCGTAAAAGAGCATGTTCTTGTTGGTGGAGAATAGCCCATCGGTGAAAGCGCGAAAGAGCAGGAAGTCGTATCGGCCCAGTTGCAGCGCTTCCCGTTCTTGTTCGGCTTGTGTGATGGAAATGATATTCTCGCCGATGGTGAAGACCTCGACTTCGGCGAGGCGCGGTCTTTCCCGACGGTAGTAGCGCACAGGGCCCTGTTCCTCAACCGGTAAGTCGGCGTAGGTGGCTTTGCTGACGGCGATCTCGCGGCCTCGGGTCGTTTGCAGGAAGTAGTCTATGGCGCCGCGGTCCGCGCCGCTGAGCAACTGGTATTCGTCGGCACTGACTTCGGCTGCGCGCGGACCGTGTGTATCGAGCACGTCGATGCGCACCGTTTGCACGATAGCTCCTTCGATATCTTCATCGACTTTGCGCTGCGGTACGAGGTCAAAGGCAAATTCGCGTTGGCCGCTAAGGTTGTCGATCAGGCCAATGCGGCTGAAGATCGCCTGGTTGTTGCGGCCAAAGGCGGCCAGTCCGTCAGTGGTCAATACCCGAAACTTGAGAAAGGGATCGCCTTCGCTCTCTGCGGCAAAGCGCACTACAATGCGTTCGGCGATTAGCGTGCGGCCTAGGTCGATATCTATCGTCCAGGAGTCCAAGTCGGTGTTGGGATCGGGTTCCCAATAGGTCCGATCGTCGCCGTCGACGACCAGTTCGGCGTCCTGGAAGTTGGTCGGTGTGGTGACGCGGGCGAGTACGGAATCGTTTTCGGCGCTGAAGACGGCGTTGACATGGCTGCGCAACAGCCGCGGCGTAACTGTTCCATCGGCTTGGATCAGCCGCGCGCCGGTGGGTGCGTCCCAGCCCCGCCAGTGGTCGAAGGTTTCGACAAGGACGCGGTCGGAGAGCAACTCAAAACCGGAGAGGGTTTCCTCTTCTTCTTGCTGGGCGTATAAAGGAGCCAGGAGAAGAAAGATAAATATCGTCGTAAGTGATTGTTTCAAATTAACTTTTTATTTATTTGAGACGCAACTTAAACAAATAAAGAAAGAGATAAGGTGAATGTAGGCAAGTGTTGCCTGACATATCATATAGACGCGTGCGTTGGTTGAAGGGGTCGTCATATCCATTTATAATTTAGGAAAGCCTAGTGTCTTGCGCGTATTTCATTGCTCGATTGACACCATCGTGGCTCGGCGGTACTTTCGGCGGATGGCAACCCATTACCAAGGCACTATAGCCGAAATTCGTGCACTCGACGCCTATATCAAGCTCGTGCGTGCCAGCGAGTCAGTTGTCGGGCGTATCGGGCAAAACCTGCGTGCTGAGGACGGGCTGACCCTTAGCCAGTTCGGGGTGCTCGAAGCGCTTTGGCATCTTGGGCCGTTGTGCCAGCGCGATCTCGGCCTCAAGATTCTCAAGAGCAGCGGCAATATGACGATGGTTGTCGATAATCTCGAAAAGAGGCAGTTGGTCGATCGGCGGAAAAATGCCGATGATCGTCGGGTGACGGAGGTTCATCTGACGGCCAAGGGCCGGGCGTTGATAGAAGATATCTTTCCGCGCCACGCCGCACAGATCACCGAAGAACTCGGTCGGCTGACCGCCGCTGAGCAAAAACAATTGGGTGCCTTGTGCCGCAAGTTGGGTTTGGCGAATTGAACAGCATATTCTTTAGGGCTGCCATGGTTTGCGCTTGCCAACTCGGTTTGGCCATTGAAATAAATAAATTTTTGCCGGAGCAACCTGTCTTTACTGGCGGGCTTTTTTTATGTCTATGATGGAAGAAAATAAAAACGAAATACCCACCGCTTTTCGCGAACGCTTGCAGGCGCTATTGCCGTCAGGTCTTTTTGCCGATTGTTGGCAGAGTTTTGCTGCCGTGCATCCGACGGCTTTTCGCGCCAATCGGCTCAAAGCAGATGGGCATGAATTGTGCGCGGAATTACTCGCCGAGGGTTTTTCACCGACGGCATTGCTTTGGAAAGCGGATGCCTTTACCGTGCCGGCCGAACAGCGCCGCGCGCTGACCGAGTGTGCGGCTTATGGTGAAGGTCGGCTCTATATGCAGAATTCCTCGAGCATGGTGCCGCCGTTGCTCGTCGATCCGCAACCGAATGAGTGGATCTTAGATCTGACCGCGGCGCCGGGTAGTAAGACCTTGCAATTAGCGGAAATGATGGGCAATGAGGGACGGATATCGGCGGTCGAATCGGTGCGCGGACGTTTTTTTCGTCTGCGCGACAACCTAGCCAAACACGGGGCCGATAATGTACAGACCTATCTTAAGGACGGGGCCAGGGTTTGGCG
>DQLG01000133.1 GCA_015660315.1 Candidatus Latescibacterota bacterium | reverse complement strand
GCGAAACGCGGCATGCCTAGACGGCCGGCGGTGGAGGATATATTAACGATTTTGCCGCCACCGCCGCGCTCGATCATATGTCGGGCGACGGCCTGCGCGCACAAGAAAGTGCCTTTGGCGTTGACATTTTGCACTTGGTCCCAGGCCGCTTCGCTCAGCTCGACGACGGGTACGCGGTCGGGGCCGGGGCGCGAACCGGCGTTGTTGACCAAGATGTCGATGTGGCCGAAGCGTTCGATGGCCTGTTGTATCATATTAGAGACTTGATCTGCGTTAGAGACATCGGCGGCGACGGCGAAGGCCTGTTGGCCGGTGGCTTCGATTTCTGCGACGAGCGCGGGCAGGCCGCCCCAGCCCGATTCGGTATAGGGCTGCGCGTATAAGTCATTGACGACGAGGTTGCAGCCTTCTTTGGCGAGGCGTTGGCAAATGGCCCGGCCAATGCCCTGTTCGCCACCTGCGCCGGTGACGAGGGCTACTTTACCGTTTAGGTTGTACATGATTTCTCCTGCTTGTCGGGTCGGCGGGTAAAGGTAGGTAAAATGTGCAATCGTCGCAGCCCCCGAACATTGACAAGGCCGGTGGTTATCCTTACCCATATGCGGCGCAATTGCGAATATTATCACAGTTAGAACCAGAAGGAGAATGAGATGGATAAGGTGCGGATCGGGATCATTGGTCTTGGCGGGATGGGCAGCAATCACGCCGGGTATATTACTAGGGGTGAGATTGCGGGAGCCGAGATCGCGGCCGTCGCCGATGCGGATCCCGCTCGGCTCGAGGGAGCGAAGGAGAAATTCGGTGAGGGCGTGCAGGCTTTCGAGGGGGCCGACGCGCTCTTCGCGGCCCAATGTGTCGACGCGGTAATCGTCGCCACACCGCATTATTTTCATCCGCCGCTGGTGATCCAGGCATTGGAAAACGGCTTGCACGCGATGAGCGAGAAACCGGCCGGGGTCTACACGCGCCAGGTTCGTGAGATGAACGAGGCGGCGGCCAAGAGCGATCGCGTATTCGGGGTAATGTTCAACCAGCGCGCGCGCGGCGAGCATCAAAAACTGAAAGAGCTGGTCGAGTCCGGTGAGTTGGGGGAAATCCAGCGCACGATTTATATCATTAACAATTGGTTTCGCGCCCAGAGTTATTATGATTCGGGCGGTTGGCGCGCGACTTGGGCGGGCGAGGGCGGTGGCGTGTTGGCGAACCAGTGCCCGCACAATCTGGATCTGTGGCAATGGATCTGTGGTATGCCGCAGCGGGTGCGGGCCTTCTGTCGGTTCGGCCAGTATCACGATATCGAGGTCGAAGACGATGTAACGGCCTATGTCGAATACGAGAATGGGGCGACGGGCGTGTTTATCACTTCAACTGGCGAGGCTCCGGGCACTAATCGGCTGGAGATTTCGGCTGATCGTGGCAAAGTAGTATTGGAAGGCGGCAAGATTACCTTTTGGCGCACTAGGGAATCGTCGAGCAAGTTCCTCAAGGAATGGCCCAATGGCTTTGGCAGTCCTGAAGTGTGGAAGTGCGAGATTCCAGCCAAGGGCGGCGAGGAGCACAAGGGAATCACCAAAAATTGGGTGCAGGCTATTCGCACTGGCTCACCGTTGTTGGCCAGTGGTACGGAGGGCATCAACGGGGTGGAGTTGTCTAATGCGATGTTGCTGTCGACTTGGACGGATGATTGGGTGGACATTCCGGTGGATGAGGAATTGTACTATAATGAGCTGCAGAAGCGGGTGGAGTCTTCTAATGTGAAGAAGAGTGAAGGGAAGGTGATGGATGTGAAGGGGACGTTTTAGGGTAATATTCGTTGTTGGACGGTCTGGATAGAGATATATGATCACACGATCTGATTGGGGGAAATTGTGAAATTAGCGATGATGTCGGGAGATACGCTGGCGCCGGAAGAAGTGCGGGCCGAGGGATTTGAGGCGGTGCAGATGTTTTTTGCCGGGGGGGCCGACGGCGATGACAAGGATCCTTCGGTTGGGGATGTAGACAAGGTATTACAGGCGGCCGATATTGCGCTGGCGGCGATGACCTTGCATGTGGATTTGGTGGGGCCGAAAGGCGCGATACCGGGGGATGTCGAGCGGTTGCAGCGTTGTGTGCGGAAGACGGCGGCGCTAGACGGGCGTTTTGGTGACAATGAGCGGCCGATCTTGGTTTGGCATCCGTCGGGTTATCCGGATGGGGAAGGGATCGATGATCGGGCGGTGCACGAGGGACTTTGTGAAGGCTTGGCGTCGGCTTGTGCGGTGGCCGAGGAAGTGGGGATTGTGATTGCGGTGGAGTTGACGAGGGCGGGTAGTCTTGGTGGGGCGGAGAGTTTTTTGCGGGTAAAGGACCGCGTGGGGTCTGCGGCGCTTAAGGTGTGTATTGATGCGGCGAATTTTGTGCCGGATCGCACGCCGCTGGTGCGCGCGGTGCGGATGTTGGCATCCGATATTGTGATTGCCCACGGCAAGGATTCGCGTTTCGGCGAGAATGGCGAAGTGGTCGATTATGGGCCGACTGGGTCGGGGTGCTTGGATTATCCGACCTATATCAGCGCGTTGAAGGAGTTCGCGCCGGTGCCCTATTTCGTCTTTGAGTATTATAAGAATCGCGAGGATATGCTAAAGGCCCGAGATATTGTGCGCGCGAGTCTGTAACGTACTTTCGATCTCGGAGGAAATATGACGAACGCCCTACAATTAAATCTGCGATCTCAGAGTTTTATGCAAGACGCGAATGGCTATAGCGTTTGGCAGGTAAATAATATTGAGCAAACCTGGCCGGCTGATAAGACGGCCTTGCTGCTGTGCGACGTGTGGGACCAACATTGGTGTCGCGGGGCCTGCGAGCGCTTGGAGGAGATGATCGAGCGGATGGATCAGACGGTCAAGGCGGTGCGTGGGGCCGGCGGGCAGATCGTGCACGCGCCTTCGGACACGATGGATTTCTACGCCGAATCCCCGGCGCGCAAACGCGCTAGCGAAACGCCTCAAGTTGAACTACCGCCCGATATCGAACGAGCGGATCCGCCCTTGCCGATAGATGATTCGGACCAAGGCTCGGATACGGGCGAGACCGAGACGCACAAGGCTTGGCATCGGCAGCATGCGGCGATTGCTATCGACGAAGAGCGGGATATAATTACGGATAAGGGGACTGAGGTCTACAGCTATTTGCAACATCGCGGCATCGAGCATCTGCTTATTCTGGGGGTACATAGCAATATGTGCGTATTGCACCGGACTTTCGCGATCAAGCAAATGGTGCGTTGGGGTGTCGATGTGGCGCTGATCCGCGATCTGACCGATGCGATGTACAATCCGGCGATGCCGCCCTATGTCAGTCACGCGCAAGGTACTGGTTTGGTGATCGAGTTTATCGAAAAATTCTGGTGCCCGAGTGTAGAGAGCGGGGATATACTCGGAGCATAAACTGGGCGGAATGGTTCACTGGTAGTTTAGCCGGCCCTGCGGGGCCGGTTTTTTTATTGCAGATGGGTGTCTGTAGTATAAAGGGGTTTATGCGAGGTCGAATTGTCAGTATATTGGGTTTTGCATAGCCTCTAAACCATAGAGATAGTGGCATGGATCAGACGGAACGTCCGCATATCATCCTAATTATGACCGACCAGCAGCGCACCGATACGATTGGCGCCTGGGGTTGTGATTATATGACGACGCCGGCGATGGATCGCCTGGCGGCAGAAGGGTTGTCGTTTCGTCGCGCCTATTGTCCGGGGGCGACCTGTGTGGCCTCGCGGGCGGCGATTTTCACCGGGATGTATCCGCACAATACAGGGGTCTACAGCTTCGACCCCTGGGCCGAGCATCGCAACTGGGTACAGGATCTCAGTGAGGCGGGGTATCACTGTGTCAATATGGGCAAGATGCACTTTACGCCGACCCGCGTCGACGGTGGTTTTCACGAGCGGGTGATCGTCGAAAATCCGACCAATGGCTTTTTGAAAAATGGCCAAGCCGATGACGATTGGGGCCGCTTTCTAACTCACCACGGCCAGCAGCGCCCCTACGATCGCCATCTCACCGATCCAGAGTGGCGGCAGAAATATCAGGGGGTGGTTTGGGA
Source organism: Candidatus Latescibacterota bacterium (assembly GCA_015660315.1). GTDB lineage: Bacteria > Latescibacterota > UBA2968 > UBA8231 > UBA8231. The sequence continues at coordinate 2,418 of DQLG01000133.1, read as the reverse complement.
TCTCGAGGAGCGTTTCCACTCGGATGTCTTTATCGGCGACGCGGCTTTGTCGTGGATCCGCAACTGGCAGGGCGACAAACCGCTCTTTTTACAAATCGGTTTTACCGGGCCGCACGAACCCTGGGACCCGCTGCCGCGCCACCTCGCGCTGTACCAGGATCGCCAGGTCCCGACACCGGTATTGCGCGAAGGCGAGCTGGAGGAGAATCCGCCGCAGCACGAGGCGCACAAACGCCGATTGCGCGATGCGCTGGCCCACCACGAATCGGGCATCGATATGTATTCGCCAAACGCCGAGGATATCGCGCGGATGCGGCGGCACTATTATGCCAAGACCACGACGGTGGATGAGAAATTGGGTGAGGTGCTCGACGCGTTAGAAGAGCGGGGCTTGTTGGAAAATAGCTTGCTCGTGTTTTGCTCGGACCACGGCGAACTGCTGGGCGACCACGGACTGGCCTATAAATGGCTGATGTATGAACAGATAGTGCAGATTCCGCTGATTGTGCGCGACAGCCGGCGGCCGGAGTTGGGGGGGAGGGAGGTGGCAGACCTGGTCTCGCTAATGGATTTGGGACCGACGGTGCTTGAGGCGGCCGGCGTCGCAGTGCCGAGTTATTTCGAGGGGCGTTCGCTGGGGCCTTATCTCGCCGGTCCCGCCGATGATTTTGCACCGCGCGAATATGTGTATTGCGAAGATAATTTTTCGCTTATGATGCGCGGTGAACGCTATAAGTTGGTCTACTATCTCGGCCAGGAGCAGGGCGAACTCTACGACCTGGAGCGGGATCCGGACGAGTTGTGGAATCTGTGGGACAAAGAGCCCGCGTTGCGCGATAAATTGAAGATGCGCCTGCTCGAATGGCAGGCGGCGAGCACCTATTACAACGCGGGCTATAAACGAGATCGCAACAAACAATATGGCATGTCGTGGCCGACTGCAGAAAGCCCCAGCTTGCAGGCTAAGCTGGCTTCCCGCTCGGTCGAACTCTGAAATGCTCCGCAGAAAGGAGAAGCCCGATCTGGAGCAGGTGTGCAGGTAGTTCAAGTTAATCACAAGCCAATACAGCAAGTAAAAGGAGTGGCTCTTATGCGTTTTATCAGTATGCTTTGTGTGGCCCTGGCCGTCGGGTTGGTTGGTAACGCCAACGCTCACATTGGTGAGCAGGTCTATCTAATTTTCGAAATTTCCGATGCCGATTTGCAGGATATCAACCTTTTCGACGCGGATATCACCGACTGGGAGGACGTGGTCGGCGACGCCTCGCTCTTGCCGGATGATTTCTTCGCCGACCCGACGGTTGGCGACGGGGCCTCGTATAATCCGGCCGATATGGACTACCGGGTCTGGTTGGGCTGGAACGAATCGAGCAACCGGCTCTACCTGGCCGCCGAGCGCACCGACGACGTCTATATCAACGAATACGGCGGCGGCGCCCCGGCCTCCGTGTGGCAATACGACTCGGTCGAGTTTATGATCGACGGCGACCACTCGGGCGGGCAGTACAATTTCAATAATGAGGATTCGTTTACCGACGAGGAGAAGGCGCGTCTACAGAACAGCCAAGCCCAGAAGTGGAACGCCATCTTCGATTCGCCCGACGGGCGGATGTTGGGCTATCCGGGGCAGGCCGCCTGGCTCAACCAGCCGCCATTGAGCGACGGCGGCGGCGGATCGGCGGGCGGTGGGCCGACGAGGATGGTCCTCGAAATCTACGTCACTCCCTACGACGATATTATCGCCACTGACCAGGAGGGCAGTCTAGCTACGGACCTTGAGGCCGGCAATGTCATCGGTTTCCAGATCGCGATGCCCGATTTCGACACCGCGCCGCAGGAGTATCGGGGGTACCACAACCTCTCCGGTCAGGCGGCGACCTTCCGCTACGCCGAGCGCTTCGTCGACGGCCGACTCATCGGTAGTGGCGGGGCTACCGCGGTTGCCGACCAGTCGTGGGCGCGGATCAAGGCGAGTTTCAACGACTGAAACCGTCCTTGTTGTATCTGCCATAAATCGAGCGCGAGAGAGGATGCCCTCTCTCGCGCTTATATGTACGGGCTATTGACAGGACTTCATCATCCGATATGTTGGACCCCATGCGATGGTATTGGCAAATAGGACTGGTCGCGGCGTTGTTGGCTGGCGATGTGTGTGCGCAACAAGAACGCACGCGGATCGAGGTGCCGCTCTTTGAAGGCGGTGCCGGGCTGGACTTTTATTATTTGGTTTCGCGCGCCTATGAAGAGGCGAGACCGGATGTATTGGTCGATTTTTACGGCGATCCGCGTATTGCCGACAAGGTGCGGGTGCGCATCCTCGAAGGCTCCTTGCCCGAAGTGAGCAATGCCGGGCTCAATTACTGGTCGCTGATTCGCAACGGGGAGATACTGCCGCTCGACGAATTTTTGCACGGGCCG
>DQLG01000458.1 GCA_015660315.1 Candidatus Latescibacterota bacterium | reverse complement strand
TCCATATGTGAATTGGCAGGCTTACCTTTTTTGGCCCACTTAGGGTGAGACTTTTTGGTTCGCTAAAAAACCTTCCGGGCTGAGGTATCCCAGCCGGCTATGGGGTCTTTCCTCGTTGTAATGCTGCAGAAGATTGGAGAGTCAATATCGGGGAGCGGTGGGAACGAGAGTTCTCACCCAAAAAGCAGGGCACAGTAACACATTAACATTTTCGGGCAAATCCGTTCCACACCCTCTCGGATTGTGCGAATCAACACCCTAAGTTTAGAAATATAAATATTTTTAAAAAACATCAACTATAGCGATCGACGACTCACTGGAGTTGATGTGCCAAAACTATATGGATAGAGGCAAGAGCGCCGAATAGGTCTTTAGTATCGGGTACAACAAAATACCTGGCCCCTACTACCCATCTTGTCTTAGCATCGATCTCAACACCTCCTCCACCGAAAAAATCAACTTGGTCTTCACTCGGAGTAAACATAGCAATATCAACAGCAATATTACTTTTTTGCTACCTAAGGCCAACCAAACCACTAATCGTACTGCCGCCTACTCTCAAGCGAATATGATCAATCAGCCTCCGCACTAATTTCTGGAGGCATAGCAATCGCTCAAGAAAGCTAGACAAACCAACAAAACTACAATCTTTATCCCTACTCTTTTTTCACTAATTAACTAGCAAGAATTTGCATTGAAAACTCACCAAAAATTAAAAACTGCCCGTGGAAAATATAACGATTAAGAACAGATCTACATGGGTCGATTTTCAGCAGAGAATCAATCTATTAGTTAAGTTCGTAGATTTATGTAAAATTGAAGGCGCGCCATCCGAAGATACCGTACATTTAGCCAATCTTGAAGAGGACATGGCCCAATAGCACAACGTATGCACCGCGTACCCCGAGCTGACCGCCGAACTGAAATCCGCAGCAGAAATATCGCGGGGCAGCAATCGAAAAGCGCTGGAACCGCGGCTACTCACCTAAAAGAACAGGGCACCGTCACCCACTGACACTAAGAGAAAGATGACCATGAGCGACTACAAAGTACGCGCCGCGCATTGCGACTACCGCGCCGAAGAAGACCAGATCTACGAAGCCCTCAAACGCGCCACTGACCCGCTGACCGAGACCTGGGACCGTTTAGCTAAAGCCAAGCGCATCGGCATCAAGTTCAATCACGACCAACTCATCAAGCAGTGGATCCGTTACGAGGGGCAGTTGCAGCAATTGGTTAGCGAGAAACTCGCCCGCGCCTTCTTGCGCCTAATGCGCGAGCGCACCGACGCCGAGTTGGTCTCGCCCGACGTCAGCTTCTACAAAATGTACGACGGTACCGACCCGGAGGAGACCGGTACTCTTATACCGATTTTCCGCGAATTCGGCGTCGAGTTTATCGACGGCACACTACCACCCTATAAGACCTACCCCGTGCCCGGCGGCGGACAGATGTTCAGCCAATACCTGCTGCCACAACGGGCGATGGAGGTCGACGAGTTTATCTCCGTCGGCAAAATGAAAAACCACAGCTTTATGGGCATCACGCTCTCATTGAAGAATCTCTTCGGCCTGATGCCGGGCGAGCCGGAGGGCAATACCCGGACTTATTATCACCACTTAGTCCGCATGCCCTATATGCTGGCCGATATGGGCCGCCTTTTCAATCCGGCCCTGTGTATTGTCGACGGCCTGGTCGGCCAGGCCGGCATGGAGTGGGGCAATGGCGACGAGAAGGGGCCCGGCCGCGTCGCCAATACGCTAGTAGCTGGCAACCATACTATCGCCACCGACGCCTGCACCGCCCATCTGATGGGCCACGACCCGCAGAGCGACTGGCTGACTCCGCCCTTTCACCGCGACCGCAACTCGCTGCTGGTAGCCGCCGAAGCTGGTTTCGGCACCGTCGACCTCAACGAGATCGACTTTGAGTCCGAGGTCACCGGGCCGCTCAACGAGTTTTTCTCCCATATCACCGATGCGCAGGAACTCGTCGTCAGTTGGCGACGCACCACTTGCGAGCAGGCCCTCTATTATCGCGACAATCGACAGAAATTCCTCGCCGAATACGCCGGCGAATATATCCTCTTACAAGAGGGCGAGGTGCGCTGGCACGACAAGGTAAGCGACTTGCAAGAGAGCCGCCGCGTGCTGGCCGGCGACAAACCCGAGCAGGCGATGTGGCTCAAATACGTCGACCCAGAAGAAGCCGAAGGCGAGCGCTTTGAGGTCTACGAAAAAGCGCTGGCCAAAATCGAAGCCGCCGACACCCAGGCCGCCTAATCGACAAAGAAAACGCGATGCGAACGCCGACAGGTAGTTCGGCGTTCGCATCACCCGCCTTCCGCAAATACCTCGGCGGCACCCTCTCCGCCAATATAGGCTTCCGCGTGCAGTCGGTGGCGTTGGCAATCCTGGTCTACCGCACCACCGGATCCGCACTGGACCTCGGATTGGTTTCGGCCATCGGCGCCGCACCCGCCATGCTCTGCAATGTTCTCGGCGGCGTGTTGGCCGACCGCCATGACACCCGCCTGATCTGGGCCATAAACGCCGGCGTCTCGGCCACGCTCGTTGGCGCGTTGGCTTTGTTAGTATTCGCCGGCGACGTAGCGATCAGCCAGATCTACACGCTCGCGGCCCTAATGGGTATTGTCGCCGGCGTCAACGTGCCCGTATCGCAAAGTTACTATCCCTCGTTACTCGCCCCGCACGCGCTCAAGTCTGGCGTAACGCTCAATGGCATGGGCATGTCCGTCGCTTCGATTATCGGCCCAACACTGGCCGGTCTAATCATCGCGGCCATCGACCTCTACGCCGCGTTCGCCGCCGCCGCGTTCTGTTGGAGCCTGCCCGCCTTTATTGCGCTTGCATTGCCGCCCCGCAAAACCGACCCTGGGCAAAACACCCGCTCGCTAAGTGATTTTCGCGTCGGCTTCGACTTTATACGGACCCACCGCCTATTTCTGATCCTCATCGTATTAGTCGTCGCCAATTTTCTCCTAGTCTTCGGTTGGCTACAGACCCTACCCGCCTTTATCGAACTCTTCGCCGGTGGCGAACGCGAAATCGGCTACGCCTTTACCGCCGCCGGCATCGGCGCGACACTCGGCATCTTTCTCGCCGGACGCCTCAAGCCCGGCGCCCGTCTCGGCTATCTGATCCTCGGCGGCACCGCGTTCTTCGCCGCGATGGTCACCTGCCTGTCTTTTTCCCCGTCGTTTTACCTGGTGCTCCCCCTCGCCTTCCTCGCGCACACGGGCAATGGTCTGTTCTCCAATAGCTGTATCGTCGCCATGCAATCCCGTATCCCCGAACTGATACGCGGCCGGGTCATGGGCGCGGTTTCGATCGCCTTCAACCTCGGCACCTTCGGCGGTATGTGGACGGGGGGCGCCATCGCACTGCTCGGCGACGTGCGGTGGGGTATGGCCGCCGGCCCGCTGGGCATGCTTGTAATTATCTTGTCAGTCCTACTGACGCAAAGGCAAATAAGACAATTGGCCGACACGGCCTGAGCAACCACTTTACCCATCCGCCGGCCGCCTTAAATTCGCTGCCGGCCAAGACCCCAGATGTTAATGGAGAACACAACATGAGCGAGAAAAAATTCAATGTACTCGTCAGCGACCGCAGCATCCACCCGTCCGGCATCGACTTGCTGCGCCACAGCGCCGAGTTGACCTTCCTCGAAGGCTACGCTCGGCCTGCGGTCTTCGCCGCGGCCGTCAGCGAGGCCGACGCCATCTTCTGCCGCAGCGGTATCGTCGACGCGTCCGTTATCGACGCCGCATCCAAACTCAAGATCGTCTCACGCCACGGCGTCGGTTACGACAATGTCGACATCGCCGCCTGCACTCGCCGCGGCATTGTCGTCACCACCACCGGCGAGGCTAATTCGCAGAGCGTCAGCGAATTGGCCATCGGCATGATGCTCTACCTCGGCCGCTTTATCCGCCGCGCCAACGCCGACATGGACGCCGGCCTTTGGGAACGCACGAGCTTAATGGGCACGGAATTATTCCAGAAAACGCTGGGTATTATCGGCCTAGGGCGGGTGGGCACCCGCCTGGCCAAGCACGCCAACGGCTTTGATATGGAACTATTGGTCTGCGACCCCTATCTCGATGCGGACACCGTAGCCAAACACGGCGCCAAGCAAGTCGACCTACAGACTCTCTTGGCGCAATCCGACTATGTCTCGTTGCACCTGCCCCTGAATTCAGAAACACGACATATCATCGGCGCACAAGAATTATCGCAGATGAGAGAATCTGCGATCCTGATCAACTGCGCGCGCGGCGGCATCGTCGACGAAGATGCGCTTTACACCGCGCTCGTCGAACAACAGATCGCCGGAGCCGGTATCGACGTATTTGAAAAAGAACCACTGCCTGCAGGCCACCCGCTCATCGGCCTCGACAATGTCTGCCACTCGCCGCATATCGCCGGCCAGACCGCCGAATCCCTGGTGCGCGTGTCGCTACAAACCGCAGAAAACATCCTCACCGTGCTGCGCGGTGAAAAGCTAGACCCCGGCTTCGCCGTAAATCCAGAAGCACTCACCGACTAATCCTTGACCAGCTTGCGAAAGCTGCGCACCCATTCTTGCTCTGGCGCCAAGCGGTTGATATAGGCGCTCCACGACACCTCGCCGACATAGAGATCGCCGCGCGAATCGGTAGCCAGGCTATGCGGGGCAAGAAACTGTCCGGGCCCTTCGCCGGGCAGCGTAGCGCCCAACCGCGCCAAATACTGCCCGTCGAGGTCGTGCACCGTCACGCAAGCGCCGAGATTGGGATTGCCCATATTGACATCCAAGTGCGTCAGGATCTGGCCGACATAGACGGTGTCGTTGTCGATGTGCAAGCCGCAAGCCCGGTGCAAACCGTCCCAACGGTCGAGATACTTGCCCTCGCAATCGAAGATCTGCACCCGGTGATTTTCGCGGTCGGCGACATACACTTTGCCCAACTTATCCGTACAAACGCTGTGCGGGAAATTAAACTCCCCCGGTCCCAAACCATAGTCGCCCCACGAGAATAAATACTCGCCCGCCGCCGTGTATTTGTGCACCTTGGCATTGCCATAGCCGTCAGCGATATACAACTCACCGCTCTCCGGGTCCAGCGCCACCTTGGTCGGCTGGCTAAAGGGTTTGCCGCTGCGCTTCGGTGCCCCCTGGTCGCGCGTGCCGATCTGCATCAACAACTCCCCGTCGAGGCTGAACTTGCCGATCCAATGCCCCATATCGTCGACGCAGTAGAGCACCTGCCCGTATTCCGCGTCCGGCACCATCGTCAGACCATGTGGCCGGGTAAAAAGCCCGTCGCCCCAAGAGCCGACAAAACTACCGTCCTGCGCGAAGATGATCACCGGATGGCCGCCGCGGTTGAACACGTAGACCCGGTCCTGGGCGTCTACCGCGATGTCCACCACGTCTTTGAACTGCCAGCCGTCGGGCAACTCGCCCCAATCGGCCAACTCTTCGTAGGTATATTCGCCTTCGCCGAGTATCGTCATTTGCGTATTAACCTTTTTAAGGCCTAGTATTGACCGCTATGGTTGCGGGTGGGCGATCAGGTCGCGGGTATACCCTCGACCTGCCCGTACGCACCCAAATCATTCGACTAGCATTGTGCGTCTTTTCACCGTTCGCTTTATCTTACCAAGGCACTTCCATCCCCAATTCTTTTGCCACCCCCTCCAACCGCTCCCGATGCCATCCACCCACCGGCACCCCCGTCTCGCGAAACCGCCCCTCCCGCTCCGCCTCAATCCCCCCGGGCACATGCGTCGCCGCAAAACCCTTGACCGGCTGCAACTTGCGCACCCTCCGGATATATTCGTCCACCTCCGCTTTGAATTGCTCGCCGTCAGTAAACAAATCCGGCCGAAAAACGATCACCAGCGAACCCTGGTTGGCCCCCGGCCAAGTCCAGCGCGGCTTTTTGTGGTCGATGCTCAACCCCGACAGCAATCCGCCCCAAGCCTGGCAGATCTCCCCCATGCCGATCGAACGCAACAACAGCCCCGGCGCGCATTCGGCTATCCGATCGCGCATCTCATCGCGGTATAAGTCGTGCATTGTGCCGAAATCAAGTACTAAGGGTGGCTCCTCGTTCGTCGGCACGCCGAAAGCCATCGGCGAACCACCCGCCGCGTTATTGAGCTCGTCCCCTGGCTCCAACCGCAACTGATGCCCCGAGGTCACATAGACGGCCAAACCCCGCTCGACGGCCAACCGCGCATAAATCCCGGCGGCGCCGAAATGGCCGTGGTTGCGGCTCATTATCACGGCAACGCCTGTTGCCTCGGCCTTGTCCAGCGCCAATAAAGTCCCCTGATAAGCAGGGAAATAGCCTAAGCCTCCATCGCCATCAACCAGCGCACTGACTGGCGTCTCTTTTATTAGCTCGATCTGCGGGTCCCTATTAAGTTGGCCGTCGCGCATCAGAATCGCATAGGTGGCGATCTGCTGCGTGCCGTGGCTGAAAATCCCGCGCAAGTCATTCGTCGTCAATAACTCGGCCAATAGCTCGGACTTTTCTGCGGGCAAACCGACCGTCTGCGCCGCCGTAGAGACAAACGCGTGCAATTTCTGATGATCGACGTTAATATGTTCTTCGGGTGGTGTATTCATTTTTTCTTCCTGCTTTAGTCCAGTGATGCCCAATCGTGCGGCAATACCCGCAAGGGTAGCTCGAAATTCAAGACCTGCGGCACAAATAACACTCACAATCTAGTGTATCCCGTACCAGTCGTGATCGACTGGGTATATGGTCGTTGAAGCCCCGAAAGCACGTATTACTTTGCTATCGACATCGGCCTAGTAGCGGTTAGCTTATCGCGAACTTGTCGGCGAAACGGCGCAGAACGTCAAGTGGATTAGGGCTGATCGCGAAGGGGCGAATCCCATTGGCCTGCAGAGTCTCCAAGTTTTGTTGTAGTTCGACCAACTGCATTTTGCAGAATCATCACCACGAGGCACTGCGGTAGAAGAACACCAATACCTGACCGTCTCCGCGCGCGGCAGTAAAATTGACCCGCTCGCCAAATGGGTCCGACAAGGTGACATCGGGCAGTCGATCGCCGAGGCCCGGCCCCTTGGCGAATTATTCTTTATTTCTTGACATGCGGAATTAGAAAGGAATAGTTTGTTCTAACATTATTCCGATGTCAAGCGAATCCACTCTCTTCAACCTTATTGAGCCTTATGAATAAAGCGTTTCCGACAACAGATTGGCAGCAAGTCTTGCCCGCCGATCTCGGCATGGATCCGGCAAAAATCGACGCGGCAAAAATCCGCCTCGAAGAACAGTTGGCCGACGCATCATACCGCGTCGCAATTGTCCACAAAGGCTATCTCGTCGCCGAGTGGGCTCGCGGTATAGACCGCGCCGACAAGATCCACATTGCCTCGGCGAACAAATCCTTGCTCTCCTGCACACTGGGCATCGCCATTGCCGAAGGTAAAATCAATAGCGCCGACGATCTGGCCACCGACTACTACCCCGAACTGATGCACGTACCCGAAGGCGAAGGCCCGAAAGAGGGCCGCTGGGCTTTCCCCGCAAATCAGGGTATCACACTGCGACATCTGATCTGCAATGTCTCGGGATATATGAAACCCGACGAGACGCCCGGGCAGGTATTCAACTACCAAACTAATGGCATGTGTATTTTGAGCCACGCGATCGAAAAAGCCTATGGCCTCTACGATAGCAACGACCCGGAAGGCTCGCGTAAAATCTCACCACTGTATAAGGAAAAACTCGCCGAGCCGATTGGCGCCGCTTGGGAGTATTCCTCCAGCTCACAGAATATGCATGAGAAAGCCCGGCTGAATATTTTCGGTTGGGGGTCGGCGATCCGCACCAGCTTGCGCGACATGGCCCGCATCGGCTGGCTGTGGTGTAATTGGGGCAACTGGGACGGCCACCAGGTCATTCCCGAAGCCTGGATGCGCGAAGCCACCCGCGTCGCTCCAGGCATTCTCGCCAACAATCCGGAGGAGACCTGGCGCTACGGTCACGGTTTTTGGACCAACGAACACGGCAAGCTCTGGCCCGACCTGCCGCGCGAAAGTTTCACTTCCTGGGGCGCAGGCGGCCAATACGCCATCGCCTTGCCCAGCCACGACTTAGTCGTGGCGATGAACCCCACCCCTTTTCCCGGTCAGAGCCAACCCTACGAGACGCATACCGAAACTTGGCTGCAGCAACAAGAAGTCTTGCGCCTAATCCTCGACGCCTGTTAACCGAATAGGAACCACTAAGGTTTCCGCGACTCGGTCATTTCTCATAGCCCATAGCCGAAACCACTAATATTTCATGCTCCGGTCGCCGAGCGCAACCCAGGGTGTTTTCCGCAGTGGGGTGGGGTGCCAAGCTGAGTCGATACCAACTCAGATAGTCGGATGCTGGTCCAACTAAGCCCGCTCTGCGTCGGCCAAAGCTACTCCTGGGTAAAAGCCGAAATAGGGCCTGCGCCAAAAAGGGTCGCCAACAATAGACCGCAAAGCGGCAGAAGTCGAGCAAGACGACGTATATGCGATAGATTCATATCCGCGTTCTATAAATAATCATAGACCCAACTTCCCAATGCAGTGAACCACCCATAGGACGGAAAGAGGGCGCCAACCGCTGACTCGCGATATGACGCCCTCCAGATCTTGTCATCCAATAGTACACCGCGCTTGGCACCTAGCTCAGAACTGCCGTTGCCCATCTATCGAAGCGTCCCAGCGTTGCGAGTAGAGATAGTCCATCGCCACCCGCATCGCCGTCGGCGAACCGATCCGCTGTAAGGCATTGAGTGCGAACAAACTCACATGACCACAAGAGTCATCAAGCGCCTCGAAGAGTTTTCCTTCGAGTGGAGCAGCCGCAACCCCCAAACGAGCGCAAACCGTCGCAGCATTGGTCCGCACTTGGTCTCGCGGGACCCAGTTTCTCGAAGCCTCGTCGTGCCAATCGGGATGGTCTGCCTGCAGCATCTGCCCCAGCGCATCGAGCGGCACATCCTTGGCAATGCTGCCCAGCGCGTCGATGGTCGTGCGCACCACGCGATGCGAAGGATCTTCAAGACGAGCGACCAGCGCCGGTACCGCAGATGCCGCATGCGAATCCATCTCGCCGAGCGCGAAAGCGGCATTGATCCGGGTCCATTCGCTCTCGTCGGTTAACAACCCACAGACCGCCTCGACGGCCAACCCGCCCAGCGCCGCCAGCGCCTGGGCCGCGTCCTCCATATTAATCGCCCCCTCGTTCCAGGCCGGCGGCACCTCGTGCTCGGCGGCTTCGCGGCCCGCCCGACGCAGCGCTTCGAGTAACGGCTCGATCGCCGGCTCGCCGAGAGCGCCCAACGCATAGGTCGCCGCCACGCGCATCGCCTGGTGGTCAGTGCCCAGGCATTCGACGAGCGACGGTACCGCCGCTGCTGCTGCTTCGCCAAAACCGGCCAGCGCCTGCGCCGCCTGCAAGCGCTGTTCTAGCTGCACGCCTGGTTCTAATCGGCCGACAAGCTCGGACACATCCCCGGTCGCCTTCGCCACGCTAACATAGCGGTCGCGCTTGCCGCAAAGCCAATCCCAGCCGTGCGACCAGGCCAGCTCTAGATCGTAGGGTGCGGTAATCTCTTGCGGCTTTTGCCAATCGCTGCTCTTGCAATCCCAGCTCGGGGCCATCGGTTCCGCACCGCGCAAATAGAGAAACTTGATCATATGCCGGTACCTCGAAAGCCTATTCACCCCGGCGGCGTGACCGATATCGAAGTGCGTCAGCGATACGGTACCGGCCCTGCCGGCCACCGGCATGTTGCGCGCCCGGTCCTCGTCGGTCAACCCGCGGTTGAACTGGGTGCCCGGGATCACATGTGTCGGCCCCAACTCGACCGGCGAATCCTGCGGGTAATACATAATGCGCGCGTAGCGCAGATAATGTTGGCGCGGATGCCCCATCGGCGTATAGCCGTCCTGGTGGGAGCCCTTGAGCATCCCCGCGTATGCCTCCTCTTCCGACACCGGCTCTTCCGCCGGTTTGCGTGGATGGCAATAGCGGTGCGGGTGCTCCAGGTAATCCGGCCCCAACACACTGATCAACGCGCCGTGTACTTCGGGGCTGTTGAGTATATGGCGCATCTCCGGCACCCGCGGCAGAATATTATTACCTGGGTTAAGTTCGGTATCAATAATCTCGTTGAGTTTTCGGTAGCACGTCTCATGCGTACCCTCGGGTACGGTCGGCTCAAACACCAGATAACCATTGACGATAAATTCGCGCATTTGCTCGTCGGTGAGCAGAATGGGCTCGGTCATACAACAAGCTCCTTTATTGATTAGTCGTGATCGCTCAAAAAATGATGGCCGTCGTTTTACGGGCCGTCTCAGTCTTCGACCCAATGGGCAAAAAGCGGTTTCGTCTCCACGGGTAAACCATCATACACTTCGTGCGGCAGCGGCGGCTGCTCGTTCTCGGTCCGTCCGCTCGTCCCGAGCAAACGCTCGCGCTCGGCCGAACCGGGCATTAACACCCGCGTATTGAGCCACCACGGCGCATAGCGCACCACTACCGACACACGCGCTTCATCGCTGGTATTAGCGGCAGTCGCGTGCCATATGCGGCTGTCGAGCACTAATACACCACCCGCCGGGCCGGTGGCGTGGACCTCGGTCGGATAAGGCTCCTGCGGATCAACACCCATATCGCCGGTAGGATTATTCGTGGCACGGTGGCTTCCGGGCACTAATAATGTCCCGCCGTTTTCGCAGCTGAAAGGCGAGAGCATCCACAACGTCGTCAGGTGCATTAGCGCATCCGGGTAGGGCGCCGGTATACGTCCAGCATTTTTCTGGTTGAAAGGCCAATCGGCGTGCCAGCTTCCGCGCAAATTGCCCGGATAGTTGATTGTAGCGGAAGTAAAAGAAACCTTCGCCGCCGGCCCCAATAACCCCTCGACCAGCCGCATCACTTCCGCATCCGCCAAATAGGATGCCAACGACTGGTCATAACGAATTAAACCCGGCACATGGCCGATGCCCTTCGCCTGGGCTTCCTCCCGACCGTATTCTTCCGTCGCACGCGCGACGCTTTCCCGCACGGAGGCCACCTCCTCCTCAGGAACTACATTCTCCAACACGCAGAAGCCGTCCATGCGCACGCGCTGAAAACACTGTTGCAGATTCATCCCTGTTCTCCGACCAACTGCCCTATAATATGCCCAGCGAATCGCCGGACTACGGCCAGGTCGCTTATTGCAGACACGAGCTAACGATCCGCCAAATCAACCTTGGCCCATAATTGCAAAGGTTGCATCACATCCCTAAACACCCCGACTCCTTGGCGACGACCATAACCGCCATAACCGCCCCCACGCCTATAAGGATCGTTCCCCACCCCCAACCCGCCGACCCGCGGGTCTCGCTCCCGGCGCAGCGAACGCGTATCCAGTTCCGGTGTCAACAGGCCGATGCCGACGCTTCCTCCTGCTTCGACACCGATGCCGACGTGGTATTCGTCCTTCTCGATCCGCGCCAAAGGCACTTTCAACTCGTAGACCAGCTTGTTATCCCCAAACGACAACGCAACTTCGAGTTCGGACACCAAGGCGAGCGGCAAGAGGCGTTTGTTGTGCTCTGCGCCACCGATAATTTCCAACTCCCCCGCTGCCATCACCGTCGTATACATCGATTGCAGCATTTGTGGATTAATCTTATTGCCGATACCCTGTATACCCCCGCCCCGCCACTCCCGCTGGCCCTCGCGCAAACTCTCCGTCAACAACCACAGATCGTCCTGACTCAACCCCAACGGATAACGCACCGCGAATTTACTCTTCTTGCCGCCTTCGGGATCAAACGATACGGTAAAACCCTGTCGCAACAACTTCATCTGCAATGCGCGATCGGTCGTACTCAGAAAGAGATACATATACTCAGCATCATTTGCCAAGCCAACGATGGCCCCCTCTTTGTCAAAGAAATACTTATCCCCCCATTCGCCGTCCCGCCCATCGATCTTAATTTTTTTCTGCGGCCAACTGCT
>DQLG01000832.1 GCA_015660315.1 Candidatus Latescibacterota bacterium | reverse complement strand
TGGGTCGTGCCGGGAGACGCCTTCACTGTCGACGAGCAGAGTCCACTTTTTGCCGCATTCCAGGGTGCGCACGAAGCGGTGACGGGCAATGTGTTAAAGGTCGGAGCCAAACCCTTTATCGACGATGGCAATGGTTTTATGAATGTCGGTGGGGTGCAGGCGTTGACGCATGGGCCTTGCGCGACTGGGGCCCATACGCTCGACGAAGAAGTGCCGGTCACGGAGTTGTTGAGAGTAGCTAAAGTATATGCACTGACCGCATTTGATTTTTGCCAGGGGAGAGCCTAATATGCAACTCGACGATAGGCAAAAAAAGCTATTGGGGCGGACCTTCCTCGACTATCAGTCGACCGAGGCTTTTCTCGAAAACCCGATCGTCGTATCCAGAGCGGAAGGCGTGTATTACTGGGATACAGAGGGGCGCCGTTATTTCGACGGCATCGGCGGGATTTTTGTCGCCAATTTAGGGCATGGACACCCGCGGGTAATTGAGGCGGTTAAACGCCAGCTCGATACGATGAGTTTTTCGCCGCCGATGCACGGTACGTCCGATATCGCCTTGGATTTTGTCGAGCGCGTGGGCGAGGTGACGCCGGGTACGCTAAATTTCGTCAAGCCATTTTCGGGTGGATCGGAGTCGATGGAGGCGGCGATGAAATTTGCCCGGCAATATTACAAACAGACCGACCGACCGCACAAGTACAAGTTCGTCAGTCGCTATCTTGGTTATCACGGCGGCACCTTCGGGGCGATGGCCGCTAGTGGTACGGGTAAGCGCAAAACGCCTTTCGAACCGCAGATGCCCGGATTCATCAAGGTTTATCCTCCGAGCTATTATCGCGACCGTTTTGCGTCCTGGGAAGAATGCAATCGCTTTTGCGCGCAGATGTTCGAAGACGCGATTATCAACGAAGACCCGGACACGGTAGCGGGCGTGATTGTCGAACCCATCGGTAATACTGGGGGCATTATTACCCCGACAGAAGAATATTTCCACCTTTTGCGCGAGATCTGCGACCGCCATGATGTATTGTTGATATTCGATGAGATTATCACGGGCTGGGGCCGCACCGGGTCGATGTTTGCCGCAGAGACCTTTGGCGCCATACCCGATATTATTTGTAGCGGCAAAGCCCTGTCTAATGGTACGATCCCCTTGGGGGCGATGATCGCGCGCGAGGATATGGCTGAAGCGTTTAAAGGCGATCCGGCCGCCGGGTTAAATTTCGCGCATGGCCACACCTATGCTGGCAGTCCGGTTGGGTGCGCCGCTGGCTTGGCGGTGATCGACGAGATTGTCGAAAAAAATTTGGCAGTGAGGGCTGGGGAAATGGGAGCCTATTTGGCCGAGAAGCTCGAAGGCTTAAAAAAATACGGCGTGGTGCGCGAGGTGCGTGGGCGGGGGTTGATCCGCGGCGTCGAATTTGTAAAGGATACGAACGGATTGCAGCCTTTCCCCGAATTGGGTATGGCTTTGAAGAAAACCGCGTTGCAGAATGGGTTGATAATTCGCGTTGACCCGACCTGGTTTGCGGTAGTGCCGGCGCTGGTTATCAGCAAGGACGAGATCGACGAAATGTGCGAATTGATCGACCGGAGTCTGCAGCAGGCGTTGGCTAGGGTGCAGTAATACTGTGGGTTTGCAATATGGTGCAATGCATGGGGATTTTCGCTAACACCGCAGCGAGAGGAATTATGGCGTTTCGAGTTTTTGTGCGGCGGCGATACCCTGCTCTTCGTCGACGAAACACAGGCAGGCCCCGCCTGCGATAAAAAGCAGCACGATTGAGAGGATGCCGAAGCGCGGGTTGCCCGTCAGCACCGCGACCCAGCCCATCAACGCGGGACCGATTACGGCGGCGAACTTGCCGAGCATATTATAAAAGCCGAAGAATTCCGCGGCCCGGTCGCGGGGTATGAGCCGCGAATACAATGAGCGGCTAAGCGCCTGAACTCCGCCCTGAACCAGGCCGACCGCGGTGGCCAGTAGATAAAATTCCCAAATTTCATCTAAAAAATAACCCCAGACAGTCACGGCGATATAGGCGGCCAGGCCGATAAACAGCCCTTTGCGGGTGCCGATTTTTTCGCCGAGCTTGCCGAATATTATGGCGGCGGGAAAACCGACGAATTGAGTGATGCCCAAGGCGAGCAGCAGGTTGTCAGTGGCAAAGCCGATCGACATGCCATAGTCGATCGCCATACGCACTATGGTGTCGACGCCGTCGATATATAGCCAATAGCTGATAAGGAAGAGAAAGGTAACGCGCAGACGGCGGATCTCGCGGAAGGTCTCGATCAATTGACGGTAGCCGGCCGAGATCGCGCGCCACCCCTTGTTGGGCCGGGTAGGCGTCGATTCTTCGACCCAGAGCCATAGCGGGATGGAGAAAACGGCCCACCAAATCGCGACCATCAGGAAGCAGACCCGCACCGCTTGAGTTGCATCGGCCAAGCCAAAGGTCTGCGGGTGTAAGACCATTGTGACATTGAGCGCAAAGAGCAGCCCCCCGCCGAGATAGCCGAGGCTATACCCCAGGGCCGAAACGAAATCTGATCGCTCGCGATCGGCGACGGTGACGAGCAACGAATCGTAAAAAGTGTTGGCTCCAGAAAATCCGACTGCGGCCAAGGCGTAGACGAATACGGCTAGGATCCAGGCGCCCTCGGAGACCAAATAGAGGCAGCCGGTGGCGAGAATGCCCAAAAAGGCGAAGGCGAAGAGGAATTTTCGGCGGGAGCCGCTTTTGTCGGCGATAGCCCCTAATAGGGGGGCGAGAAAGACCACGACGAGGCTGCTGAGCGAATTGGCCAGTCCGAGTTGGAAGGTGCTGCGCTCGATATCAGTACCGGAATTCCAATATTCCTTGAAAAATACCGGGAAGAATGCGGCCATGACCGTTGTGGCAAAGGCCGAGTTGGCCCAGTCGTATAAAGCCCATGACACGACTTGTTTATTGTTGCGAGCACGCGGCATATGTTTAGCTATGCATCTCGTTTAGGTAACGGTTTTTTTAAAGGGTCCAATTCGCCGAGCAGTGTGTCGCGTTCAAGGGCGCGCCGATCGAGTCGTTGGTGCCTTGTTTGTGGATCGGTGAATAGCCGCCACAAGGGCCATGTGTTCAGGGCGCGCTGTTTATAGTATAGTGCTAAATGGTCGCTCGTGGGCAGAGCTAAGTCCACAAAAAAGAGCCGCAGGCCAATTCCACAACATGCTTGTCATCCCCGCGCGCAGCAGATAGTAGAACGAAAAAGCGGCTGCGCTGACTGCTAATTTCACCGTGCTGATGATTTTGGGCTGGCGTTAGAAACGCTCGGGCACAAAGTTTGGGCAGCATATAGGGCAGTGGATTGTGCAATAAGCCGTATAGAGCGGGTAAGGCGAGGGCTGGCCGATGCGATGCTTCACGGTTAAGAGTGGTTGGATGCAGGTCGAGTCGGTGTATTTTTCG
>DQLG01000621.1 GCA_015660315.1 Candidatus Latescibacterota bacterium | reverse complement strand
GATGCAGAGTAAGGTGGTCGCCGCGGAGTTGGCGCAAAAGTTACCCGCCAATAAAAACGAGCGGCGCAAGCTGCTCGAAGAAGGTTTTGTCGTGGCTAGGGAAATGAGCTGGGAGAGGGTTGCAGAGGATATGTTATTGCCGGTGTTGCGTCGTTTAGAAAAATAAAAACGAGTATATCGCCTTGGTTCGATATTTGTTGTAGCAGAAAAAATATCGTGTAGTGTCTGGGCCGGGAGTGGAGGGCCTGGTTGCCTGGTTTATGGCGACCGTTTTTTTATTTGTTCAGAGCCAAGTCTATGGTTGCGAGAAGATGCTTGCGTCGGATCGGTTTTTTGATCACCGCGTGTACGCAGTGCGGGTGGTTGGTGTTTTCTTCGTCCACCCAGCCAGATACCACGATGATGGGGACCTCGTCGCCTTGGTCGCGTAGTTGGAAGAGTAACTCCTCGCCGTCTACCTGTCCGGGCATATGCAGGTCGAGCAGGATCAGTTGGATGGTATTCGGGCCGAGCAGGCTAAGCGCTTGATCACCGGTATCGGCTGCGAGGGTGGTATAACCCGCATCGGTCAGAATGCGCGTCAAGAGCCGCCGTATGGGCTCTTCGTCGTCAACTATCAAGATTGATGGGGTATCGGGGGGCATGGTAGAATCGTCCTGAAGGGAAGGGGGTCGTTGGGAACATACGCTGGGTCATGGGACCAAGCAAGAGAAGCCAGAGGCCGTTAGGGGGAGGGGGCCATATCGGAAGCACAGCGGAATCCCACCGAGTTTTCAAGCATATTCGGCACGAAGGCCGCGCGTACCGTGGTGGTCAGGACCTCCAGCGGCACGCCGAGTTTCCAACTCGCGCCCCTGCCGGTTCTTAGGGTGCCGCTGTCGGGTCCCTGTGGGTTCTGTTCGGGGCTTTGCGCGTAATAGTCGGTGGCAAAGTAGTCGGCCGTCCATTCTTGCACATTGCCGCCCATATTGTGCAAGCCGTAGAAGCTGACACCGAGCGGGTAGGTGCCGACCGGCACGGTGGTTCCTACGTTATTGTTGAAATTGAGTAACTGCGCCGAGGGAAAGTCCTCGCCCCAAGCATAGGTGCGTCCATCCTCGCCGCGTGCTGCGCGCTCCCATTCGGCTTCTGTGGGCAGCCGTTTGGCCTGCCAGAGACAGTAGGTGGTCGCCTGTTCCCACGAGACGCAATTGATGGGGTGTTCGCGGCGGTCGTCTCGGCCACTATTGCAACCTGCGGTCATTGCGGCCTCAGGGCATACCCCGGCATCGACGCAGGCTTTGTAGAGACCGGTGGTGACCTCGAATTTGTCGATCCAGTAGAGGTCCAACTCGACCCTGTGCAGGGGGGATTCATCCGGCGATCCTATGTTCGAACCCATATTAAAGGAGCCGGCGGGAATTTCGATCATGCCGTTCTGTTCCGCAAAAATGCGTTCGACTACCTGCACGGTGACTACGTCGATGAGCAGACTGGTCAAGTCACCATCGGAGACTTCGAGCCCGAATATGTAATTACCGGTCTCAGTGGCGATAAAAGTCGGTTGTACCGCGGTCGAATCCGAAAGCTCAACTGCACCGCTCGGGGCGGTGCCGACAATCCAGTGGTAGAGCAACATCGCGCCGTCTTTGGCGTCGGGGTCTATGCTTAGGCTGCCGTCCAAGGTTACCGTGGTGCTAACGGCGACCTGTTGATCTGGGCCGGCGTTGGCGACGGGTGCTTGGTTGCCGGAGGAGCGGACCAGCACGCTCATTTCAACCGTGGCGCTGAGTTCACCGTCACTGACGGTAAGTCTGAGTCTGTATTCGCCGCTGGCGATGGGAGTGAAAGAGGTCTGTGGAGCCGTTGGGTCGGCTAATTGCACTTCTGCCGGGGAGGAGAGTACGGCCCTCTGATAGGTCAACGCGTCGCCGTCGGGGTCGCTGCTGGCTAAGGCGCTCAAAGGCACGGTGCTGTTGGCGCCGACGACGATATCGGGGCCGGCCTTGGCAATTGGAGCTTGGTTGCCGGACGAGCTGACCGATATGCGGATCGAATCGGGGTCGCTGCTGAGCGGGCCATCGCTGACGGTGAGTATGAAGATATATGTTCCGGCGACCGAAGGCGTGAAACTGAAACGGGGTTGCGTCTCGGGAAAGACGATGGGGACCGGATTCTCGATGGCAGCCCGCCAGGCAAAACTCAATGAGGAGCCTTCGGGGTCCGCGCTGAGTTCACCGTCTATGGAGACTTCTTGCGCCAAGGCCGCTTGCTGGTCGGCGCCGGCCTCGGCGACGGGCGCCTGGTTGGGCGCAGGCGGGGCCGGTGGCGCGCTGCACTGCAGGAGCAGGCCGGAAAGGGCGAAAAAGAATGCAGCACGGGCCGGGATGGCAAAGTGAAGGAACATGATCGGGCTTTTCCCAAGGGGGATTGTCGGCGGGGAGCCGTTCGAGTCCAATAATACATCTGCAGGTCATAGCTGTCAATCGGTCGGGAGGCAGGGTGACAAAAGATGGGGGCGATTATATATTGATCGGAGATGGAACCGGCAACTGCAGATGTCAACTTGGGGCTTTTCGATGGCGAGGTGAGCCATGCCCAGATCAATGCGGCTGTCGCCAAGGGAGACAAGAGCATCCTCTTCGGCGAACAGACCCGGTTGCCCTATTTTCCAGATGATGAACCCCTGCCCAAGTTGCATGCCGGTGACCCGTTGGTCCTGCTGTTCTGGAAGGTATTGCACAAAGTCCCCGAGAATCTGCGCACCGCCCTGATCGAAGCCCCTTTGAGCCTGACGCTAGTGCGCGACGATACGCTATTGTATTTCGAGAATTACCGTTGCCATCAAGCGCTGCATATCGGTTGTCGCCGCCGTACGATCTATCTGCCCGAAATACTCCTGCACGCTGCCGAGGATCGCGGCTACGACTATTGGGCGATCGCCGAGGGTGTCATCTATGCGGGGTGGATGATCATGGACTATCTGCTGTTGGTAGACGTGCTCAAGGAATACGCCGAACTGGCGCGCAAACTGCCCGGGTATCGCCTGGGTGAGGCGTTGCAGACCCGCTTGGTCGAAGACCACAACAGCCACCGGCGCGATCACGTGTCGGCAGGGCGTTCGGAGGTCGCTGAGTTTATTGACGGATATAAGGGGAAACTATTAAGGATAACGCCCGAGCAGGGGGCGAACGAGGATGTATTCGCTCTGGCGCGCAGCATCTTCGACTCGGAGTTGGAACAGCGCTGGGCCAATGACAAGATGGAACGCATAGCGCAGGTCTTCAGCTACCCCCGGCTCTTTCTCTTTAATCGCGATATCATCCACGGCACCGCCCGCGAATTGGCGGTGGCCAAAGGGCTCGAGATCGAGCCTCGGAGCTTTGCTGACGCACTGCACGATTACCACGACGCGCTGGGTTTCGAGTCGCATCCGCTGATGACGACCCTGGGCAAGGGCGTGGTGCCCAAACCGCGGGCGGTATTTTTACAGACTGTCGTGCGTCTCGGGATCATTGGGGTGCGCGGCTTCTTCGAAGCGTATGCTCGCGATGAAGCAGGGGTTCGCGACTTGGTGCATCCGTTGTGGATGTATCTGTGCTCGCTGAGCTCTGATCCGGCAGGGATCTTTTCGCGAGCGGGGCGCCTGCGAGCGGTGGGGCGCGAGGCGTTGGACGAGACGCTCGATGGCCCCCTCGCCGGCGTGCTGATTCGCCTGGACGGGGCGGAAAATTATATGCAGTTGGTCGGTGAGGTCGCGGGAATGGGTGAAGTTGCCCGTGCCGAATTGGAGACGTTGATCTCCACCCAGCGATTGCTCGAAGAGGACGAATGGGAAGCCTTTGAGGGGCGCAAGCAGACGATCGTTGCTCGCGCCTGCCAGGCCCTTGAAGACCTCTCCAGCGCCGAAGATGGCGGCGTGTCGGAGCGTGTCAGTTTGCACGAGGACGAGAAAATTCGATCGCTGATCTCCGATCGGCCGCATCGCTTGACCTCGGATCCTAGTGGAGTAATGATGTATTTAAGGACCTATAAGAATTCGTTGAACCGCTTCGGGGCGGCTGACCCGGATTCGGACTTTCTATTGGCCTCGATCCTGGTGCGGTTGGACCAGGCGGACGAGTATTCCGAACTGCTCGAACGGGTGTTTGAAATCGGCACGCCGGCCTTTACGGCACTGCACAATGTCTTTGAGCAGATACCCGAGCGCGATATGGAAAAACGGGAAATACTCAAACAGGCGCGGATCCTTTGGAGCCGATTATTGGCCAAAGCCCGGGCTAAAACGAAGGGGAGAAAATGAGGGGATTCGTCGCGATTGTCGCGACCACTGTAGGTTTGGCGGCATGGGGTTGTCTGCCTTTTGGCGGCGCTCGACCGCAAAGCGCGGAATTGACGGCGGCAGCCCGAGAACTGGTGCAGGTCGCCCAGGGCACTGGTACAACGATCGACTGGATAGGGTTGCGTGACAGCGGGGGCGACCGGAGCGAGGCCGTGAAGGTGCTGGATGATTATTTGGTGTCAGCGCTTTTACAAGCTGAAGTGGGGTTGGTTCTGGCGGACACAGTGGGGGGGAAGTGGTCGGATGGCGGCGTGCTCGACTTGAACCGGGGCGAGGGGACGTTGGTTTTGGGCGGGCGTTTGCAGGGGGATGCCCACTGGATGTACGTGCGGCTCTTCCTCGTTGAGCGAGACGGCGGCAAGCTCGTGGCGACGCGAACGGTTCGGGTGCCCGAAAGCGAAGTTAACCACGAAGTGGCGCTGCGTGCGAAGGCCAGCGGCGGCGTGGATGACACGATCCCGGTACAGGCCGACCTGCACTTGATCGTCAAGCGAGAAGAGGGCGGTGTCGACCAGGTCGTTGAGCTGGCCGAGGGCGCGCAACTGCAACAAGGGGATCGATTGCAATTGCGCTATAAACTGTCTAGGGACGTCGAGGTCTACGCTTTCCTCTATGATTCGGAAGGCACGCTCGAAGCGGTGGTCCCGGAGCAATTCGTCTATTCGGGGATCGAGCAATATGGGCCCAGCGAAAATGGCTGGATTACCCTACAGGAGAGCGACCGGGTCTACACTCTTTATTTTCTTGCCGGGCCGCGTCTGTTGGAGGAAAATACCGGCGAACTCTTTGAGCGGCTCGGTGAACTGATTCAACAGCGCCAAGTCGATCGCTTCAATGGTTTGGAAAATATAGACCAAACGATCGTGGAATTTCTCCGGCGTTCATATCAGGAGGACTCGGTCATCGCGGTGCAGAGAGGAAGCGAGGGGATCGCGGTGGGGCGGCCGGAGACGATCGTCTACGACGACGGCACTCGCCTGCCGAGTCAGGCGGAAATACTCAAGGGCACGCCCGTGCTGGCGCGTGCCCTGAGTTTTTCGGTGCAATAAGGGGTTTTTAGAGGACCGCGGCGACCGACTCGCAGAAGTAATCGAGGTTGGCACTGGTGAGCCCGGCAACGTTTATGCGTCCGCCGCTTACGATATAGATCGCGTATTTTCCCCGCAATGCCTCGACCTGCTCTGCGCCCAATCCCGAAAAAGAGAACATGCCGCGCTGTTGTTCGATAAAGGAGAAGTTGTGTTCGATGCCCTTGGCTTTCAGTCCTCTGACCAATTCCACGCGCATGTCGTTGATGCGCTTGCGCATCTGGGCAACTTCGCCTTCCCATTGCGCGCTAAGTGCTTCATCGCCGAGTATTTCGCTGACGATCGCCGAGCCGTGGGCCGGGGGGTTCGAATAGCTGGTGCGTACCGCGACCTTGAGGTGACTCATGGCCTTGGCCGCCGTGTCCCGGTCGGCGCCAACCAGTGTCAGGGCGCCAACGCGCTCTTTGTACAGCCCAAAATTCTTCGAGAATGAACTGGCGATCAGCAATTCGCAACCCGGTCGACTGAGCGCTTCGAGGCCGACGGCGTCTTCGCGAAAGCCGTCGCCCAGGCCCTGGTAGGCGAAATCGACCAGGGGCAGCAGATTGCGTTCGGCGATGATATCGGCGATCTGTCCCCAGCAGGCTGGGCTCGGGTCGACGCCGGTCGGGTTGTGGCAGCAGCCGTGCAAAAGCACGGTGTGACCCTCGGGTATTTTGGCTAGCGCCGTAAGCAAGGCCGATTCGTTGAGCCCATTGGTCTCTGCGTCGAAATAGGGATAGGTCTCGACTTGCAGTCCGGCGGCTTGAAAGATCTTGGGGTGGTTGGCCCAGGTCGGTTCGCTGAGCCAAATTGGCCGGTCGCCATAGTGTCGGGCAAGGAAGTCGCCGGCGATGCGCAAGGCGCCGGTGCCCCCTGGGCTTTGCACGGTGACGGCGCGCTCGGAGGAGAGGATCTCATGTTCTGGTCCAAGTAATAGCTTGCGCACCGCGATCCCGTATTCGGGGCTACCTTCAATGGATAGGTAGCTCTTGCTCTTTTCGTTGGCGAGGACGCGCTCTTCGGCGGTTTTTACCGAGTCGAGGATCGGCGTCTGGCCGCTGCCGTCCTGGTAGACGCCGACGCCGAGGTTGATTTTCTCGGGGTTGCTATTGCTTTTAAAGGCCGCGCTGAGCCCCAGGATGGGGTCGGTCGGCGCCATCTCCAGTTGTTCAAACATTACTCGCCTTTCTGTGGGTGGACGGGCTGGCCGAGGGCACTCCCTCGCTCATACATGCATCGCTGCGCGATATGCGCCCTTCGGGAGTCCGGCGGCGCAGAAAGCGCCACGGACTCCGCTGGTGTTGCGGTTGGCGCGATAAAAAAATAAGGTAAAAGGGGAAAATTCGCTAAGATCTCGGACGACTACTAACTACAGGAATGGTGGGATAACTCGCTAGGTCAACGCCGTCTATAGGTAGTAAATACCAGGTCTTCTTCCAGTCGTTCCTCGACTACTTCCCATTCGCTTTTGTCCCAAGCCGGAAAATACGCGTCGCCCTCGACTTCGATCGGCAAATGTGTCAGGATCATCTCGTCGGTCAGTGGCAAGGCGAGGTTGTAGATTTGTGCGCCGCCGAGGATAAAGAGTTTTTGTAGGTTGCGTTGCCTCGCAGTGGTGATGACCTGTTGCAGGTTGTGGCAAATGATCACCCCCTCGTCGGAGATGTAGGCGGGGTTGCGGCTGAGGATAAAGTTGAGGCGGCCGGGCAACGGGCGCACTTGGAAGGACTCGTAGGTTTTGCGGCCGGCGACGACCGGGTGCCCCTTGGTCGTGCGGCGAAAGTGTTTCATGTCGGCTGGATAGTGCCAAGGGATGCTATTGCCGCGGCCTATGACTTTGTTTTTGCTCAGGGCGGCGATAATGACGGTTTTCAAGCTTGCGGGCCTCTCGGGTGGAAAAAGGGGTGGACGAAGGGGTGGTCGGAATCTTTTGCTTCGGAGACGGTGCCGGTAAAAATAACCTTGCCCTGGTCGAGCATGATCAGGCGGCCGTCGAGCCTTTCGATGCTGAGTAGTTCGTGCGTGACAATGATAATCGTGGTGCCGAGCGCGCGGTTGATCGTCAGCAGCAGTTCGTCGATTTCGGCCGCGGTGACGGGATCCAGGCCGGCGCCGGGCTCGTCGCAAAAAAGGATTTCGGGGTCCATGACCATCGCTCGGGACAAGGCGGCACGTTTGCGCATTCCACCCGAGAGTTCGTCGGGATAACGGTCGTAGGCGTGCTCGAGCCCGACTAGGGAGAGCCGGGTACGGACGATGTCGGCGATTAGATCGGGAGTGAGGTCGGTATGCATTTCGAGTGGGAGGGCGATATTCTGACCAATGGTCAGCGAATTGAATAGGGCCCCGTATTGAAACATCACACCGAATTGTCTGGTGAGGGCGGTGCGCGTCTCTTCGTCGAGATTGGTGGCGTCTTGGCCGAGTACCTCGATCCGCCCGGTATGGGGTTGGACCAGACCGATAATGCTTTTTAGCAGGGTACTTTTGCCGCAGCCGCTGCTGCCGAGCACTATGGCGATTTCGCCCTTTGCCACCTGTAAATCGATGCCATTCAAAACCGTAGTTTCGCCGTAGGCAACACTGAGTGCGCTGATGTTGATGGCCGGGTTTACCATTTCAGATAGAAGACCAGGCCCCAGAAGGCATCGAGGATAATTATGCCGAAGAGGGAGGTTACGACCGATGAGGTAGTAGCCTGGCCGACGCCGGCCGCGCCACCACCGAAGCTGAGGCCGCGGTGTACTGCGATTATGGTGATGATCCAGGCGAAGGAAATGCTTTTGACCAACCCGGTGAGTAGGTCCTTGAAGAACAGTGCCGAAAAAACCTGGTTGAGGAAGGTTGTGCAGGGTATGTCCATCGAGATGAGGCCGACCAAGGTGCCGCCGAGAATACCGAGCAGATCGGCCATAATGGTTAAGAGCGGCATGCACACGAGCATCGCCCACATTTTGGGTACGGCGACAAAGCGCAGCGGATCGAGCGCCATGGTCCGTAGGGCGTCTAATTCTTCAGTGAATTTCATCGTAGAAATCTCGGCGGCGATGGCCGATCCGGACCGTCCGGAGACCATGATCGCGGTCATCAGCGGGCCCAACTCGCGGGTCAGACCGATACCGAGCAGATCGGCGACGAATATATCGGCCCCGAACTGGCGCAGTTGCGCGGCCGATTGCAGGGCTGAGACCGCACCGATAAGAAAGAGGATCAAACCGATGATCGGCAGGGCCTGGGCACCGATGGCGTGCGATTGTTCGATAAAACTGCCTTTGCGGATTCCACCGCGCCGATAGAGGGACTGAACCGAGAAAACGGTCAAGTCTGCGGTCAGGTAGAGGAAGTCGGCGGTCTCTTCATAGGCGCGGTCGAGGCGGTCTCCGAGTTTTTCGAGTGCGGTTGTCTTTGGCGGGGTTGGCGGGATCGATGGCGACGGCGGAGTGACGAAGTCGAAAAAGGGCTGAAGGCGCTCGGGCAATCCGGTGAGGTC
>DQLG01000490.1 GCA_015660315.1 Candidatus Latescibacterota bacterium | reverse complement strand
TGCCGCTCTTTGCTGCTTGGAGCGTCTTCTTCGAGGCGGAAGCGGAGTACGTATTCAGTGGCGCGGTCATCGCGGGTGTGCTTTATCAGGGCATCGTGGTGGCCGGTCTTTGTTTTATTGTCCTAGTTTTTTTGCTGCGTCACCACTCGCCGAGTCGGTTGGGGATTTTTAGTTTTATTACGCCGATTGTCGGCGTGTTGTTGAGCGCTTGGTTGCTGGGCGATGCGCTGTCGCCCTATCTGTTGGCCAGCGTGGCTTTGGTGGTGGTGGGCATTGTGGTGGCGAACCGGGTCGAACGCGCTCAGGGCGAGGGGGCTTAGTTTTGGGGAAAACGGCGGAGGTTTTGGGGTGCGTCGGTTTACCTGCGCCGGTGCGCGAGTTAGCCGCGCAGGCTTGGGACGTGATAATTGTCGGTGCGGGGCATAATGGGCTGACTTGTGCCAGTTACTTGGCGCGGGCGGGCAAGCGGGTGTTGGTGCTGGAGGCGCGCGAGCGCGTCGGCGGGGCCTGCACGCTCGCCGAGCCCTGGCCGGGTTTTCGCGTGTCGCCCTGCGCGTATTTGGCGGGCCTGCTGCATCCCCTGGTTATATCCGAGTTGGATTTGGTCAAACACGGCTTTAGATGGACCCCGGCCGTCAACGGGCTCTTCGTACCCTTCGAAGACGGCAGTTCGGTGCAGTTGTGGGAAGACGATGCGGCCTGTGAAGCGGAGATCGCGCGTTTGGCGCCCGGCGATGTTGTGGGTTGGCGGGCGATGTATGCGGTGATGCGCCGTTTGCGCGAGGCCATTCGGCCCGAAGGTGAGAGCGATTTATGGATCGGCAGACCGCCTACGCGCGAGATGCTCGAAGCACGCATCGGCGACGATGAGGATGCGCGCGGTCTGCTCTTCGAGTGGTCGATGGCCGAATACGCCGAGCGCTATTTAAAGGACGAGCGCCTGCAGTGCGCGGTTTTGGGCCAGGGTGTGATTGGCACCAATGCCAGCCCTTTTGACCCGGGTACGGCCTCGATCCATTTCCATCATTCGTCTGGCCGGATGGAAGGCATGCCGGGTATGTGGGGTTATGTCGAGGGCGGAATGGGCAGTGTTTCTTTTATGCTCTGCGATATTGCGCGCGAGGCGGGGGTGCAGGTGGCGACAGGGGTGCCGGTGTCGCGGATTGTGCCGGGCGAGGGCGTGGAGTTGGCTGGTGGGGATTGGCTGGCGGCGCCGGTCGTCGTGTCGAACGCCGATGGGTTAACGACGCTGGATCTATTGGGTGAGGCGGCCGATTCGGGTTGGCGGACGCAGGTCGAAGCGGTGCCGATCGAGGGCGCGACGGTCAAGGTCAACGTAGCGCTTAGCGATTTACCTGACTTTATAGCCCGGCCGGGAACCGATGCGCCGCACCACCGGGGGCAGGTCAATACACCGCTTTCTAAGGACGAATGGCGTCGGGGTTTTGCCGCGGCCCAGGCGCACCAATTGCCCGAGCGATTGTGGACCGAGCTGTATTTCCAGACCGCACACGATGCCAGCGTGGCGCCCGAGGGCCTGCACATCATGAGCGTTTTCGCCCAGTATGTGCCCTATGCTTTTGCCGAGGGCGATTGGGACGGTCGACGCGCGGAAGTCGGCGAGTTGGCGCTGGCATCGATTGGCCGTTTCTGTCGCAATCTTCCCGAAGCGGTAGTTGATATCGAGGTGATGGGGCCGCCCGATATTGAACAGAGGGTGGGTTTGCGTGGTGGGCATATTTTCCAGGGCGAGTGCCTGCCCGCCCATATGTGGGACCAGCGCTTGGCCGCGCGCACGCCGATGCAGGGTTTTTTCCTTTGCGGCGCTTGCACGCATCCGGGCGGCAGCGTTATCGCAATTAACGGGCGCAACGCGGCGATGGAGATTTTAATGGGCGACTAACTGCTCCGCTCAACGGAATCTCCATTGGCGAGTAGAGGATCGGGTAATTCTGGTCGATACCGCATATGCAACCCTAAGTTTTGTTCTACGTTGAAACGAGCAGGTTCTGCGCCGCGATCCTATATTTTGTGCGGACCCATTCATTGGAGAAATTGTATTGACGGAAGCAAGCATGAAAATTTGTTGTGTCGGTGCCGGCTATGTCGGTGGCCCCACAATGGCGATGATCGCCCACAAGTGCCCCGATATCGAAGTGACTATCGTCGATTACAACGCTGAGCGCATCGACGCCTGGAACTCCGACACCTTGCCGATCTTCGAGCCGGGCCTCGACGAAATAGTCAAAGGCAGTCGTGGGCGGAATTTGTTTTTTACTACGGATCGCGACAAGGGCGTGCGCGAAGCCGATATCATTTTTATCGCGGTCAGCACGCCGACCAAGGACTACGGCATCGGTGCCGGGCGGGCCGCCGACCTAAAATATGTCGAGAGCTGCGCGCGCCACATCGCCGAAGTTGCCGATTCCGACAAGATCATCGTCGAGAAATCGACCGTGCCGGTGCGCACGGCCGACGCGGTGCGCACCATTCTCGAAGCGACCAAGGGCAAGGGCTCGTTGCAGGTGCTTTCCAATCCGGAATTTTTAGCTGAGGGTTCGGCGGTACAGGACCTCGAAGCGCCGGATCGGGTGCTGATCGGCGGCGAGCGCACTGCAAAAGGGGCTGCCGCGATTGAAAAATTGGCTTCGATTTACGCACGTTGGGTGCCGCGCGAAAATATCATTACCACCAATTTGTGGTCTTCGGAGTTATCGAAGTTGACAGCCAATGCCTTTCTGGCCCAGCGCATATCCTCGATCAACGCCATTTCCGCCCTTTGCGAAGAGACCGGCGCCGATGTCGACGAGATCGCCCGCGCCATCGGCCTCGATAGTCGCATCGGCCCGAAGTTTCTCAAAAGCTCGGTGGGTTTCGGCGGGTCCTGTTTCCAGAAGGACATCTTTAACCTGGTCTATCTGTGCCAGCACTTCGGCTTGGAGGAAGTTGCCGACTATTGGGAACAGGTTGTTTCTATGAACGACTACCAGAAAAGGCGTTTCTCGCGACGGATTATGGAGGCGCTTTTCAACACCGCATCGGGCAAGCGCATCGCGGTGTTGGGTTTCGCCTTTAAGAAGGACACCAACGACACCCGCGAGTCGGCTTCGATTTACGTGTGCCGCGACCTTTTGCAGGAGCAGGCGCAGTTGGCTATCTACGATCCCAAGGTGCCCGCCGAGCAGGTTCACGCCGACTTGCAGCTGACCGAGGGCAGCGGCGGCGAAATCGAAATCTGCCGCGACCCTTACGAGGCGGCGGCCGGCGCGCATGTGGTGGCGATCATGACCGAATGGGACGAATTCCGCGAATTGGATTACCAGCGCATCTACGATTCAATGCTCAAACCCGCGCTGATCTTCGACGGCCGCAATATTCTTGATCTAGGGCCTTTGCGCGCAATGGGCTTCACAGCCGAGGGCATCGGCAAGGGCTAGTACTCTTTTTATTCTGCATTGCACATGCCTTGTAATCAAGGCCGTCTTTAGGTGCAGTGGAGGTGCGGAAGGCTGTCGTAGGGTAAATCCCCCCGAAAGGCCTTACGAGTGAAATGTAGCGCCCCACTTGCGTGGCCGGTTAAGGTGGCTTTGCCACGTCGCCGCTATGTACCTCCAAGTGTATAGGGCCGCCTTAGCCTTGCCCGAAGGCAGCTCTGCCGCACCGCAGCGTCGGCGCACGCCCTAACGCGCCGGCCCCAGCCCGCCATAATTCCGCCCCAACGGCAAACACGCCGGCTCTTCCGTCGGGCGGAAGGGCAC
>DQLG01000831.1 GCA_015660315.1 Candidatus Latescibacterota bacterium | reverse complement strand
GCAAGCCAGCCTCGCTTGCCCCAAGCCGTTCGATCGTTAAACCGGGCCGCCGCTTTCGTTGTTGACAGCTTGTACTAACGCCCGCATATAGGCGATCGAGTAGGCGATGCCGGCGCGATTACCGCCCAATATCTGGGGGATGTGGTCGGGGATGATCGCCCCGTCGAACTCCACTGCGCGCAACGCCTGCATCACTTTGTGCATGTCCTGATAGCCGTCGTCCATCAGCGTTTCAGTCCACGGCTCGGGCATCGGGTTGGTGACATTGCGGAAGTGGATCTTGAAGAGTTTTTTGCGCTCGCCGAAATAGTGGACCGCCTCTTCGACGCCGGCGCCCATGCCCTGCTTGCCGCCTTCGAGCCAGCAGCCGACGCAAAGGCAGACGCCAATATTGGGGCTGTCGGCGATATCCATCGCGCGTTTGTAGCCGGCGAAATTGCCGAACATGCAACGGGGTATTCCGCCGAGGGCGTAGACCGGCGGGTCATCGGGGTGAATGCCGATGAAGACGCCAGCTTCCTCGGCCACCGGCGCGATTTTGCGGATCATGTATTCGTAGTTTTCCCACAACTCGTCCTCGCTGTATTCGCGGCCGTGCGTCAGATCGCCCTCAAAGGTGTCGTCGATCCAGTGGCCCGTGGCATTTTTGATGTCGAGGGTCCGGGCGCTCATGCCGCCGCGGCGGGTGGTGCGCCCGCTGCTCCAGATGCCGTTGCCCATATGCGCGTAGGTGTTGTAGCGTATTCCGGCCTCGCCCAGATTGCGGATGAACTGGATAAATTCCTCTATTTTCTCGTCGCGGCCAGGCAGATTGAGGGTGATCTCGGGTACATTATGCACCGAGTGATTGGCGATGCGGTAGATCTGCATGTCGTATTGGGCGAAGCGGGTGACGAATTGCTTGTAGTGCTCGGCGCTGTGGAGTTCGGGGTCGTTGACGCCGAGCATGATCCACTCGATGCCGAGTTGTTGGAAGAATTGTAAATCCTCGTCGCTGGCATTGTGCGAGGTTTGCGCGGCGAGTTGTATGCCGGGCACATTGGATTGGAAGCCGGGCACGGCGCGCAAAGCGTAGGGTCTGTCGGCCATGATAGTCTTTCTTGGGATAAAAGGTGCTAGGTGTTTAGAAGTTCGGATACGGGTTGTGACTTTTCCCACCGTAGCGCGACCTCCCGATCGCTGCCACAGAGCCAGTTCCAGGTGCGGGTGCGCCGAACTTTGTCGCGGTAGGATTCAACTTCGGTGACGTAACCGAGGCGTGCGCGATCGCGGTAGGCGGGGATTTCAGCTGCGTCACAGAGCCAATCGCGTTGTGGCGGCGCGGTGCGGTGGTAGGAAAACTTGATCATGCTGCGGGCGCGGTCGTTGGTTTTTGGCCCGGCTTTGTGCCAGATCCCGTAGCGGGTCAGCGCGACGGTGCCTGCCGCTACGGTCAGCGATATTTGCCCGTGGATAT
Organism: Candidatus Latescibacterota bacterium; assembly: GCA_015660315.1. Lineage (GTDB taxonomy): Bacteria > Latescibacterota > UBA2968 > UBA8231 > UBA8231. Next base: position 2,914 of record DQLG01000831.1, on the reverse strand, counting down.
CGCCGTAGTGGGCGATGGCCTCGCGATCGACGGCGCGGCAGTGCGACCCGGGCAGGACCATGGTGGGGCCGTCTTCGATCGCGACGCTGTGCGGATAATAATAGCACTGCAGTTCGGCGACGTCATAGCCACTGCCGGAAAGCCCGTCCGAATGCCAGGTCTGGCCGAGGTGCGGCTCTTGGAAGTAGTGGTGGTGGCCGCCCCGGGGCACGAGGAAATCCTCGCCGAGCAGAGACCGCACGACACCGGCGACCTGGGGGTGCAATAGCACTTGGCGGGTGAAGTCGTCCGAGGCGATAAAGTCGTCGCAGTTACCCCGTTCAAGACTGTCCGCGCGGCGATTGAAGTCCGGGTCGATTACGCCTTCGAGGATGACGAGGCCGGAGGCGACGAAATCCATGACGCCGTCATCACCGAGCGTCGGTTCGATCTGGGCCATTATTCCTCCTATATGATTTTTTCGAGTACGAACTCGAAACCCAGGTAGTCGTTGTCCTGGCCTTCGTAGTCGTAGAGCTTGGCGATGGGAAACTGCACCACTCGCCAGCCGTCGGCCAAGGCCGCGAGTACCGAATCGTAGGGCGCTTCGGCGGAGGGCAGGGTCGGTACTTGCGGCTGGTCCGGGTCGTAGAGGGCCCAGCTAGCCAGCGACGAGCGCATATTCGTCGATTTGGAATAGAGGTAGAGCACCCGTTGACGGGGCTCTGCGAGTTGGGCTTCGAGGCGGTCCAGGTCGGCGGTGGCAAGTGGCTCGTCGGCGAGCTTTCCCCGGGCTTGTACCAGCCATTCTTTTACGGCTTCGCGCATAAACGTCTCCCGATGGTGTCGGGGACATAAGAAAGCTCGTTCGGGCGTTGGGGTCAATAAGCAATCGCCGGTGATTTTTGCTATATTGGCCCGTGCATATTGGCCGAGGTAATCGTAGTCGAATATAACGGGAGAAGATCTGTATGGACGATATAAAAGCGTTGGTTTTTGTCGGTACCGAGGGCATTTACCACGATCACGCGGGGCAGGGAATGTTTATCGCCGAGTTTTTGTCGGCGACGAAGGGCATTGCCGCGGATTTTTCGCGGGACTACGAGGTGATGGCCGGCGGGTTGGTGGGCTACGACGCGGTGTTGTTCTATACCGATGTCGGTCATTTTAGCGAGGCGCAAGAGGCGGGTTTGCTGGAGTTTGTCGAGCGAGGCGGTGGTTTTTTCGGTCTGCATACCGCGGCGGCTTCCTTCCGCGAAAACCAAGGCTATCACGCGATGCTTAACGCCTTCTTTGAGGGGCATAGCAAATACATGGACTTCAAGGTCGATTTAGTTGATCGCGAGGATCCGATCACGCGCGGGCTTAAAGATTTTACCGTGACGGACGAGTTATACTATCTAAAACACGACCCGACTAAGTCGCACCATCTGATGCAAGCCTACGACGATACGAAGGACCAGACCCACGTGATGGCCTTCCATCACGATTATGGGGCGGGGCGGGTGTTCTATTTTGCGTTGGGACACGATATGGCGGTATTGCAGGATGTGAGTTTTCAGGAGATCGTGCGCAGGGGTGTGCGGTGGTCGGCAGGCAACTAGGTAGCCGAGCTCAAATTTGCCAGGGTAGCGAGTATCCCGCACCTATTGCATTGTTATTGCGATACGTGAGATGCGGGTTATTGGGGCGTCGGTTCAGCTCTATGCAGTGTTAGACGGCATGCTCAGGTTTGGCGCAGAAGCCACCTTATTGCATTCTGCTGCATCTTCGCGTATTCGGGGTTCCACAGGGCCGGTATCGTGTGGCCTGGCGCGAGATAGCAGACTCGACCTTTTCCGTATTCGTAGGCCCAGGCTGCCTCGCAACGGGTCCCCAATTGCCCAAAGGTGTGGCCGTCTTCGTTGACGCTGATCGCCAAGACGTCTGCGGGGTCTTTGTTATAGCGCATATAGTGTTGTTCGTCGGTGACGACGAAGTCCCCCACATCGCGCGTAATAGGATGATCCCTGTTGGTGATCTCGACTTTATAGGGGCGCACCGGTGGATGGCCCTCGGTGGTTGAACCCTGCACGTGGCTGAAGTCCTCGCAGGCAGTGATATAGGTCGAGTTGTGGTAGAAGAGCGCCGCGCCGCCTTCTTCTACGAAGGTGCGCACGGCTTGGCCCTGTGCGGGAGTAATCCACTGGACGGCCCTTGGTTCGAGTTCGGGTGCGGGCGGATCGCTGAGGGTGCCTTGGGTAGTGGGATCATAACCCGGATAAGCAGCGCCTTGGCCGTAACCATCGGGCCAGATCATGCCGTCGCGGAAGACGATGAGTAGTGCGTATTGTGCAAGGGTTTCGGCGTTGAGCTGGTAGATATCGTCGCTGAAATTGACGCTTAAACCTGTACCCTCACCTAATGTCTTGCCCAGGCCGGTGCGGATATAGTCAGAATTGTGGTAGCGGTCGCCGATAAGGGCAAAGGCGCTGGTCTGTTGTCGGTTGCTCACGATGGGGTATCCTCGAATAGGGGGGAAGGCGTTAAGGGCTAATAATACGTTGGGAAAAGGCGAGCGGCAATCGTTGGATACACGCATTGTGGCAGAGATGGGAACGACACCTGTTCGTGAAGTCCAAATGTGTGGTAAGTACACAAGGCGCGATAATGGAGATCGTTACGGATATGTAACGACGCGAAGTATTGCGCACAGCTTTGTGGCTTATGGGTTTAGCGGGTTTGGCCAGATTGCATTCACTAACCGGGGTGATTGATGCGCAGTCTCTGCTTGCGTTCTATATAAGTCAGAGCGGGCAACGCGCACTGCTACCAATTAAATGATGCGTTAAGCCGAGCGGGGGATCTAAGCGGTTTGACGATGGCGCTTGTCGCGGAGGACGAAGGATACCGAGCTTCGCACATTTATCGCTATCGCCGGCGGTGCGACGGCCGT
>DQLG01000721.1 GCA_015660315.1 Candidatus Latescibacterota bacterium | reverse complement strand
TCCGTGCCCGAACTAGCCGTCAGTCACAACCAGATCTTCAACCAATTGCAATTCGCCACACAACCGGGTTTTCAGTTGAATTTTCAAGAGGAAGCCGGCTGCGGTTTCCCACCGATCTTCCGCACGCTAGAAGACGACGGCAGTGTTGTCGCCGCCGAGTCCGCCGCTGTCGAGGTTGTCTCCCAGGAGCAAGTCGGTCCCTATGACACCGCCGTCATTACCTCCGACGACTCCCAAGCCATCGTCAACTGGCTCGTCGACAATGACTACCAACTCGACGATCTAGGCATCAACCTTCTGCACCCCTATGTCGAAGAAGGCGCCTTCTTCCTCGCGCTCAAGCTCGTCACCGACCGCGATGTCGGTGATTTACAACCCATCGCCCTGACCTACGCGGCCGAAGAGCCCGGCATCCCGATCCGCCTCACCGCCGTGGCCACCGCGCCCGAATTAAGCGTCATCGCCTGGGTATTGGCCGAACACCGCGCCATACCAAAAAATTATCTGCATGTGCGGATCAACGAGGCGGCGATAGACTGGTTCAACGGCGGTTTCAATTATCCGGAAGTCGTTACCCTAGCCACCAACGAGGCGGAGGGCCAGGCCTTCGTCACCGATTTTGCCGGGCCCAGCAAAATCGTCAACGATTTATTTTTCGGGGAGTTCGACCTCAAAAAACTGCGCCTGCAAGAGCATCCGGCCGACTTCCTCGACGCTGCCCTCTCCCAGGGTTTCCCGCGCGACGCGCAGATGCAGGCCTTGATTCGCCGGCATATCCCTATGCCGTCCGCCGTGCTCGCAGAGGGGGTACTCGAAGTCATTTTCGGCGGCGACCGCGAGGCCTACGACCGGATCCGCGAAGAAGGCCAACTACAGAGTCTGGCCGACCGCTCCTTCTACAATAATATCCGCGCCTACGACCGCTATATCACCGATCTCGAATTCAACGCAGTCGCCTTCGCCGACGATCTCGAACGCATCGTCGTTGAGCCCTTGCAGAATGTCAGACGGCTCTTTGCAGAAAAACCCTATCTCACCCGGCTCTACACCACATTATCGGCCGACGAGATGACCCTCGACCCGATGTTTTCCTACAACCCCGACTTGCCCGAAGTCGACAATATCCGCTTCGCCGAAGCCCGTTGGGATTGCGCCGATCCGGATAACACGCCGATCGAAAAATGGGAGTTGATCATCACGCTCGCCGACGGCCGCGAGATCCGCACCCTCCCTTTCGGCGACGGTGGTGGCCCCCGCCCCCTGCCCATCGGCGAACCAGCCGCAGCAATCATCGAACGCCTAGGCACCTCGGGGCCGCCGGAAACCATCCGCCGACTCACCGCCGTCGCCGAAACCGGTAACGGCTCTGTTCCCTCCGACTGGTTTCTACGGCAGAACTATCCCAACCCCTTCAACTCGAGTACGGTGCTGCCCTTCCAGGCGCCCGCCTCCACCGCCGATGTCGCCTTGCACATCTACAATCTGCAAGGCCAAAAGGTCCGCACCCTGGCCGAAGGACCGGTCATAGCCGGCTACCGCGAAATCACCTGGGACGGTCGGGACCAAAACGGCCGCATCGTCGCCAGCGGCGTCTATCTCTACCGGCTGAAAATCGGCTCGATCGATTTGACGCGCAAATTGCTGTTCCTGCGCTAACGCATGCGCCTAACCCTCCTAACCATGGTCCTCTGGCCCGCGCTGTGTACCGCGACCGAGTTTCCCGACTCCAGCCTGACGGCACAGGTGCGCCAGGCCCTAGACAAGGAGTACGGGACATTGCGCCCCGACGACTTCGACGACCTGCTCTATCTCGAAGCGGACCGCAGAGACATCACCCGCATCGACGGCATCGCCCGACTACACGATCTCAAGTTACTTCAACTAGCAAACAATCATATAGCCGATCTCACCCCCCTCAAAGACCTGCGCCACCTTGAAAAGCTCGATCTGCGCAACAATGAGCTAGACGATATAGCCCCCTTAGCAAATCTTGTCTACCTGCGCGAACTCGCTCTTGAAGGCAACAATATTCGCGCCCTTTTTCCCCTCAAAAACCTGCGCCATCTGCACCAATTATCGCTCGGATCCAACCCCCTCACCCATCTTATCGATCTCGCAAAACTCACCAACCTGACCTTCCTCAAAGTCCCCGACTGCCAAATCGACGACCTGAGCCCGCTCTCGTCCCTGCATGCGCTAACCCACCTTAAAGCCTCCGCAAACCAAATCAACAACCTGGCCCCTTTGCGCTCCCTAACCCAATTAACCCACTTGAACCTCTGGGGCAACCAACTGCAAGACCTCACTCCCCTCGCCGAGCTATCTAAACTCGACCACCTCAACCTCTCGTCCAATCAAATAACCGAGCTCTCGCCGCTCGCCGGCTTTCGGGCATTACAAACTTTGCGCTTAGACGACAATGAAATCGCCGACATCAGCCCGCTACAAAATCTGCAAAACCTCGTAGAACTCCGCCTCGCACAAAACAAAATAGCACACCTACCCCCTCTAACCTCGCCTGCCCTCACCATACTCGACCTATCCAACAACCAAATCACCGACCTATCCCCCCTGCTATACCTAGACACCCTGCACACGCTCAACTTAGCCAACAATCAAATCACCGACCTATCCCCCCTGTTGAACCTTCCCTCCTTGAAAACCTTGGAAATCTGGAACAACCCTCTCTCCCCAATTTCACTCAATGGTCATATCCCCACTCTACAAGAGGCCGGGGTAAGAGTCTACCACAAATAAAAGCCACGGAGCATAAACTCCGTGGCCATCACAATTTTGATCTTTTGGGGATTTATCTGAGCGACTTGCTGTACCAGGTTTCACAGGGTAGTGAAATCTGAGCATAGCCCTCGGAGCCTCACAGGGCGCGTATCGCAAAGCAATGCGTACATGAGCAAAGAGAAATCCCAAAAAGCTCTCCGCAAACTGCTTTTACGACGCCAAACCCTCCAGCAACCTCTGCCTCACCCCGTCAAGCACCTCGTAATTAACAATCTTCTGCCCCTGCCCATCAACGATATAAAACGCATCCTGCGCCCTGGCCGCCACCGTATTAATAATCGCCATATGAATATCCAGATCCATCTCGCCCAACAGGTATGCGATCGTGTAGAGCAAACCCACATCGTCCTGGGCGTCTATGTCGACTACCGTGTAGCCGGCTGAGATCCGATTGTCGAACACCGCCTGCGGCGGCTGGCCATATTGCTGCTGCTTGCGACGCCGGTCCCAATTGTGGCTATAGCCTTCGATCAACTCACGAGCTTTCGTCCGCAGGGAAATAACCTCCGCCAGCCGTTCCCGCACCCGCTCCTTCTTCCATTCGGGCAACACCGGACTGCCATCCACATCGGTCACCTGGAACACATCGAGCACTACATCGTCGTCACGCGTATTAACGTCGGCATGTAGGATATTGATGTCGTTGACCGCCAAGGCGCTGCAAATTTTGGCCATCAGCTGACGCTGGTCACGAGTGCAGACTGCAATCTCGGTATGGCCTTCCTGTTCGACGAATTCCACATCGAAAATGCACTCTTCGCTCAAAAAGGTGCTCATGCCGAGGTGCATCTCGATCTGCGCGCGGTCGTAGGCGACCAGGTAACGCGGCGGCAACGATTCGACATGCTCCTGGAACTGCACAACCTTCAACGCCGGCCAGCGGCCCGATAGATGTTCGAGATGCTCCCCCAATAGCTGCCGAGCGCGCTGTTTCTCCTCGAGCATCTGCATGCCCGAACGCAATTGCTCGGCGGTCTTATAATAGAGCTCCCAGAGCAAAGCCCCCTGCCAATCGGTCCAGGCATCGGGCGAAACCGCCGAGAGGTCGGCGTACGAAACCAGATAGAGCACCTTGAGCCATTCCATATTGGCGAAGAGCCCGGCAAACTCCCCGATCATCTCATAGTCTTCGAGGTCGCGCCGCCTGGAGATCAGCATCATGTCCTGGTGGTGCTCAACGAGGAAGTGCAGCATTGACCGCTCTTCCTCGCTAAGGCCCATGCGTTCGCCCAATTCCGCGGTCATCTCCATACCGCGGGCGATATGGTCGTCGCGTTTCCACTTGCCCACATCGTGTAGCAGCACCGCAAAAAAGAGCAGATCGCGCCGCTCCACTTCGGCGAAAACAGCCGACATCCGCCCCTGCTGCTGCCCCAAGGCCTCCAGGTTCTCCAACGCTATCAGCGTGTGCTCGTCTACGGTATAGATATGGTAAATATCGTATTGGACCAGGCAGGTCAGCCCCCCGAATTCGGGCAGATAGGAGCCGAGCACACCCAACTCATGCAGCCGCCTGAGCGTCAAGGCAGTGCGGTGTTTGCGTTTGAGGATTTTGAGGAAGATATCACGGGCCTCGGCCGAGGACCTGAACCGATCATCGACCAAGTGCAAACAGGCGCGCACCGTGCGTTGCACCTCCTCACTCAACTCCAGGTTTTTCATCTGGGCGGTGAGGAAAATCGCCAATAGGCGCACGGGTTTCTCCGCGAAATACTCCT
>DQLG01000277.1 GCA_015660315.1 Candidatus Latescibacterota bacterium | reverse complement strand
TTAACGAGTGGAGATTTCGATCATGAGTAGTTCGGCCATTCTGCGACCAGGCTATATCATCGACCGGCGCCAGGATTATATCTGGTTTGTCGGCCTGCCTTTTATTGCGATTTGTTTCGCTTTGATTTCAGGGCATTATTTGCCGGGTGCGGCGTTGGCGGCGATCGCGTTGTGGATCACGATCCCGCACCACTTCGTCACTTGGTTGCGCATTTACGGCTCGCCCTCCGAGTTCGCGCGTTTTAAAGAGCGCTTCGTGCTTAGCCCGCTCTTGCTCGTCGCCTTCACTTATGCCCTGATCCAATACGCCCCTTTGAGCCTGGTGCTGATTGTTACCCTGTGGGACCACCAGCACAGTTTGATGCAGCAATACGGTTTCTCGCGGATCTACGATTTTAAGGCCAAGGCCGGCGCGCCTTCGACGGGCAAATTCGACCTGGCGCTCAATTGGATTTTCTTCGGCAATATGCTGGTCGTATCACCGCTTTTTTCGGTGATCTGGGTGCGGATGCTGCACGAGTGGGGCTGGCCTATCAGTGCGGAAACTGTGCAGATCGTGCATTTGATCTCCTGGTCCGTCGCCGGTATCTATGCTTTGGTCTACCTAACGCATATGGCCTGGTGTGCGCGCAGCGGTTACTCACTCAACCCGCTCAAATACGCCTTCTTGCTGTCGAGCTATTTCCTCTGGTATTTCACCAGTTTCACCACGGCCTATTTGTTGGTTTTTGCAGTGGCGCACCGTATTATGCACGGTATCCAGTATATTGTCATGGTCTATTTCTACAATCGCCACAAAGTCGAGAGGACGGGTGGGGACTCGGCGTTGTTGCGCTTTGTGTCAGGCAAGGGCAGAGTCAAGGCTTTTCTGCTAATCTGCGCCGCCTACGCTTTGGCCTTCCACGCGTTGACCGAGGGCTTAGTGCGCGATTTTGGTTTCGGGCTGGTTGGTTTCAATACGAACTTTGATTTATTCAGCTATTCGCTGCTCAGCTCGTTCGCTTTATTACATTATTACTACGATGCCTTTATCTGGAAAGTCCGTAAGAAGGACGTGCAGGAGGGGCTATAGGTCTTATGCGTTATTTGCGCTCGCTCAAGACGCTGCTGTTGATCGCGCTGGTGGGCGGGGCGTTGGCGCTGGTAGAACAGCAGCGACACGCCGAGCACCAGCACCTTACGGAGCGCTCCCATGCGCGCAGCTTGCCGCAGCTCAAGGGCCGGTCATTGCGCGAGTTGGCGCAAGTCTTAGTGGCGCTTTATCCCGAGGGGGCCGAGCCGAATCTAGTGATGGGCACGGCGCTGGCCGAGGAGGGCAAACTGGCCGAGGCGCGTCCGTTTCTGGAGAAGGCGCTGGCGGTGAACCGGCGCAACCAGCAGTTACTTTTTCTTTATGGGCGGTTGCTATTGGATCTTGGCGAAAAGCCGGCCAAGATTAAGGAAGTGGTGGACGACCTGCGGCGCTATTTCCCGCGCTCGCGCCAGAAGGTCGAGGAATATTTCGCGGAAGCGTCGAAGGGCAAGATTCACTTTGAGGCGAATGGTGTCTATTAACGCGGGGCCATAGGGTTCCGCCAGCTGGAGATTGTGTATGCTCGAAGTCATTTTTGCGGTTGCCGCGTTCGTTATCGCGGCGGCGATTGTCAGACAGGCCGGTCCCGAGGGCGAGGACTCTTTCTATGATCTCTCCGACGGGGAGCGTCAGCCGCACAGGTGGGGGTATACCGATACCCATTTCGAATTTGTCGGTCCCAAGCTGGTGCGGGTGACGGGCAGCCGCTATCCCCTCGCCGGTTATGAGATGCCCAATTTCATCCCCTTCGTTGAAGATATGCTGGAAGTGCCGATCAGCCCGGATGAGATCGTGGCCGAGAAGGAGCGCCAGGATGTGCCGGCCTCGCGAGCGGGTAAGGCGCTGGTCGCCGTGCTCACCCAAGCGCTGGGTGCGACGTGCGTTTCGCTCGATGACAAGGTCCGCCTGGTGCACAGCCACGGGCAACTCAGCGTCGATGAGATTTACCGTCTGCTCTACGGCGATTCGCTGGCGCGGGTGGTGGATGTAGTGTTATACCCCGAGAGCGAAGACCATGTGCGCGCCATCGTGCGCTTGGCCGAAGAACACGATATCTGTCTGGTGCCCTATGGCGGCGGTACCAATGTTAGCGGCGCGCTGGCCCTGCCGCTTGACGACGGTCGCGTGTTCGCCTCGGTCGATATGCGGCGGATGAACAAGGTCGTTTGGCTGGATGAGGAGAATTTCCAGGCCTGTATTGAAGCGGGCATATCGGGCAAGGAGTTGGAACGCGAGCTTTCCGCGCGGGGATACACTTCGGGCCACGACCCCGACAGCATCGAGTTATCGACATTGGGCGGATGGATCGCGACCAATGCCAGCGGCATGAAGAAGAACCGCTATGGCAATATTGAGGATATTGTGCTCGAAGCGACATTGGTCACGCCCGCCGGCGATGTCGAGACGCTGCACGTGACGCCACGCAACTCGGTCGGCGTACAGCCGCGCGGCTTACTCTTCGGCAGCGAGGGCAACTTCGGCATCATCACCAAGGCGGTGCTTAAGGTCCACCCGAAACCCGCGGTATGCGAATACGGCGCATTGCTCTTCAAAACCTTTGCCGATGGTGTGAATTATTTGAAAGAACTGCGGCAGACGGGTGCGCTGCCGGCGAGCATCCGCTTGGTCAATAACAACGAGTTTCGCTTCGGCCAGGCGCTGAAACCGGCACCCTCGGCGCTACAGCACTGGAAGGAGAAGGTGCAGAAGTTTGCGCTGCTGAAGGTGATGGGCTTCGATCCGTTGCAGATGGTGGCCTGCACGATCGTGATGGAGGGGACCGCAGACGAGGTCGAGCACCAGCAGCGCACGATCTTCAAGCTCGCCAAGGCGCACGGTGGCAAGAGTGCCGGGGCGGCCAACGGCAAACGCGGTTATACGTTGACCTTTGGTATCGCCTATATCCGCGACTTTTTGAATCAGTTCAATTTCCTCGGTGAGACTTTCGAGACCTCGGTGCCGTGGAATAAAATTCATCAAGTGACACAGGCGGTACAGGAGAAACTGACCGAGCAGTGTGCATCCCATAATATCGGCGGGCAGCCTTATCTGGCGTATCGGGTGACGCAGACTTACCACACGGGCGTGTGCATCTATTTTACGATGGGCTTTTCGGGGCGCGGGTTACAGGATCCGATTGAGACCTATCATAAAATAGAGCACAGCCTGCGGCAGACGATCATGGACCATGGGGGGTCGCTTTCGCATCATCACGGGGTGGGCAAGATTCGCCAGGGGTTTATGCGGCAAGTGCAGAGCGACGGCAGCATTGCGGTGTTGCAGAAGACCAAGCAGGCGATAGATCCGAAGAATGTGTTTGGGATTCGCAATGGGGTTTTTACGGATGCGGATTTGGGATAAGACCTAGGCGTTGGGGTGCCTCTCACGCTGCGGCAGCCCCCCGACCCTCCGCTGCGTCTGGGAGAATGGGGGAGTGATTGTTGGTGGGAGGATAAGGGGGGATACTAGCGTCTTTTGACCGAGGAACTTCACGATTTTTACTGGTAGTATTGAATCGTATGCCAATACCCGATGAAAACGTTCTTAGCCCGGAGGACCATGAGCATTTCCTGACGCAGGGATATCTGGTCGTACGGGATATGGTGCCGCCTGAGATTCTCGCTAAAGCGGTCGCGGCATTGGAGGCGGAAGGCTCTGACCCCGATCTTGACCCGGCGGCGGCTTGCACGACCGACAAGGTGCATCAGGTGATCTCCGAGCTTTTCGGGGCGCAGTATTCCTTTGAGAAAAAGCGCAGCGGCAATGATATGAAGCGGCCGCACCAACCCGGCGTGCAATGGCGCGCGCCGGTGGCCCATGTCGATGATGCCTATCCGACATTGATGCCCAATGGTTGGGCGGTCGGCACCTTTATATTTCTGACTCCAGTGCAGTCGCGCGGTGGGGCCTTTATTTATTTTTCCGGATCGCCTTTGCGCTATCGGCAGGGCATGGCGCAGAGTTTTCATTCGATCAAAGAGCTCGCCCCGGCGGTTGCATATTCAGGGCCGAGCGCGGAGTTCCTCGCCGAGCCCGGCGATGTGCTATTCTTCCACCACCTGATGGGGCATACCGGCTAGGACAATCTAGTTGACCCGCTGACTCGTCACGCGCTATTGACCCGTTGGGTGCCTCGCGAGCGCATCGTGCCGGGCGATAAACTCTTTGCGCAGATGTCGACGATCGAAAAGGCCAATTCGGCGCGCTATCTGCAACACCATTTCGCAGTAGATTTGCAGGTCCGCAATACGCCGACGGATGTGGAAAGTGGTGTGATATTGCGCGATGGTTTCGCCGGGTTGGGGGCGGTGCAAACCTATGCCCTGCTGCATTTCAATGGTGCGGCGCAATTGATTTATACGACGACTGAAGACCCAGCGTTGGTTCGTCATTTGTGCAGCGAGGATCTTGTGCGTTGGCGGGAGGTTGGCTCGCTGCCGATGAATGACGGCGCGATCTGCTCGTTGCATTTGCACCAATATGGTTTCGCGGCAGTTTTGGCGCTTACGAATGAAGAAGGCGTTGCGCGGGTGTATTCGAGTGACGACTTCGCCGCTTGGCATATGATGTGCGAAGTGCAGCATAGCGAGGCTACGACGCCTTGGTTTATCTATGCAAAATATCCCAGTAAAATTGCCGGCGGCCAGGCGCTTTATGTGGTGCCCGAGGCTAACGCTTCCCAGGCCTGGTGCCGTTGGGGCGAGGATTGGGCGGTCGCCGCCGAGGGCGCGGAGGAATCGCTCGCAGTGCAGGCGCCTGCGGGCTGCTTTATAAAAGACCTGGTGGTCGCCGCCTATTTTTCTGATCGGCAATGTGCTTTTGTTGCCGATGTGCAAGAAGAGGGTCGGTCGACGACTAAACCATACTATCTCTTGCCGGAAGATGTCGCGGTAGCCGATGGTGAGTTGCAGCCCTTGGCCTATGTCGGCGCCGCGCCGCTGCATCACATTCGCATCTTCAATCGCGGCCCGTCGTATTGGTTGTTGACCTTCTTGCGCGACTGCGGTGGGCAGGAGCGATTGTTCTGGGGTTGTATCGATTGGGAAGCATCACCGCCAACTCTACGGCCTTTGCCTGATGCTGAGGCTTTTGACCGGGCCAAGAGCGTGGTCGGGCTGATTTAACGATGGCGACGAGCGTGGGAAAATTAAGCGATAAAACGGTAGTGATTACTGGTGCCTCTTCGGGTTTGGGTGCGACATTGGCGGTGGAGTGCGCAAAAGAAGGGGCGCAGTTGGCGCTCTTTGCGCGCAATGCGAAGAAGTTGCAGGCTGTGGCCAAACAATGTGAGATGGTCGGGGCTGAGGTGTTGGTCGTAGTGGGTGATGTGACGGTTGAAGCGGATTGCAAGAAACTGGTAGCGGAGACGGTTGCCCGTTTCGCTCGGCTGGATTACCTGATCGCCAACGCCGGGGTCAGCATGTGGACGCGCTTTGCCGAAGTCGAGGATCTGGGCTTGTTCCGCAAATTGATGGAAGTCAATTATCTCGGGGCGGTTTATTGCGCGCATCCCGCCTTGCCGTATCTCAAAGAGAGCGGTGGCGTGTTTGTCGCTATTTCGTCGATTCAGGGCAAGGTGGGCGTGCCATTGCACACGGGTTATTCGGCGGCGAAACACGCGCTACAGGGATTCTGCGACGCGCTGCGAATGGAGGTGGAGGAAGATGGTGTCGGGGTGATGGCGGTGTTGTTGCACTGGCTGCGGGGAACCGAATTGCGTAAGAACGCGTTTGGCGGGGACGGGCAAGCGTTGGGGGAGTCGTCGCGTACGCACAGCAAGGAGTCGGTAACGCTAGAAGAGGCGTCGCGAGCGATTATGCTGGGCATGATAGAGCGCGAACGACAGCTCTACGTTCCCAAGAAGCTTAAGTATCTGGTCGCAGCGAACGCGTTATGGCCGAAATTGGCCGAGCGGGTGGTCAAGGGCAAGGTGGGGCGGGAGGATAAGTGAGGTTCGCATCGCCTCTCGTTACTCGCTACTGTCCCGTCGTTCATTACGCAACTCTCGCAGTTGCTCGTTGGACGAGATCTTGCGCGTGTATCGCGGGTTTTTCGACGACATGTCGATGTGATATAATTCACTCTTGTCCTTGACGGGCAGGTCGAGGATTTCCGTTAGGTTTTGCGCCAGCCAGCGTTCGATTTTCAACACGACGATTTTCCTTCTCAACCGCCCCTGTTCGTCCCTGTTGAGTATGGTGGGCAAGGTGTTCAGCGTCAGGATCTCGTCGATCGCGGTATCGGCCAATTTTTGCCGCCCTTCGTCGCTGGCGTAGAAGTGCGTGACCGCGAAGATCAAGCGACCCGGTTTGATCTTCTTCAAATACTGGCAAGTTTTTACCAGCGTCGACCCCGTGCGCACCATATCGTCGAAGAGCACGATATCGTGGCCGGCGACGTCTTCAAAGGTTGATTCGCTTTCTTTGGACAAGCTGATCTCGACATCGCGTTCGCCCGTCCGCTGCTTGTCGAGCAATAGGCATTTGGCCTTCGGCAGGCGCAATATTGCAATCATTTCCCGTACGAAATCCCTCGCTCCCTTGTCGGGCGCGCAGAGGGCCAGGCCTTCCCCGTCCGGTGAGTAATTGACGATATTGGAATTGCGAAGGTAATCCAGGTAGATCTCATAAGGTAGCAGGTGGTAGTACTGTCCCTCGAAAATCTCCGAAAACATCGACTGGACCGCGGACGAATGGTTGTGCACCGTAACGACTCGGTCGACGCCGGCTAGCTTCAACATCTGCGCATAGAGTTTTACGGTAAAAGGTTGGCCGTCGAATTTCTTTAGGTCGGTCTGATCTCTCTCAAATGGCACATCACCGAGATTGGGATGCGGGCCTCTGTCTTGGGCGCTGTAATAGAGGTCGGGCTCGACAAGGATAACCTCTGCCGCGCCATTCTCCTTCGCAGCCCTGGCGATAAACAGGTTGCGCATCGCCAAATTTTGTCTGCTCACGGCGCGGTTTGAGGTGCTGATGATGACGACTGTTTTGCTGTTCAGGCCGCTGCCGATGTGCGAAAAGTTGAGTTCATCGGATATAAAGCGGGGACAAAATTCCGAGTTGGCAAAGGTTTTCATGCTGATCAGATCCGCAATATCCTCGGTCTGGCCCATCGAAAAAGCTACGTCTATGGCGAATGGGTCATCGGAAGTATTGCCTACTACGACCACATCGGTTAGTTCCATTGTTTTGGTCTCATTTGTATATGATGAAAGTGCGCTGTTTATTTAGAAATGTACGTCAGCAATGGACTAAGGCGGCCCGGTATTGCCCGCCTCGACATAAACCCCATATAAATCCGGCCTGCGCTGCCGCCAATTGACCTCGCTGCCGCGCAATTCCCATTGTAGCGCGACTTCGGTGGAGATTCGGTATCGGGCGCCGGGCACGACATTTTCGTATTCGAGTTGCCAGCCACCGCTCAGCGTGTGCGTGCCATTGGCGGTGGTGTAGAAGGTCTCGCCTTCGTGTTCGGTGATGGGTGCGGCCTGGGCTTGTGGCGTCCAAGGCTGCGCTTTCTTCAGGGTCGGTGCCATATCAGTCCGCGGGGAAAAGAGTGCCCACGTCCATCGTCAGGGTGCGAGAGTGCCCGCCGTCTTCGCGGATGACCAAGGTG
>DQLG01000365.1 GCA_015660315.1 Candidatus Latescibacterota bacterium | reverse complement strand
CAATGTGCGCACCAGAATGCCCTTCAAATACGGTGCCGCGGTATTGACCTCGGTGCCGATCCTACACATAGTTGCCCGCGGCGAGTTGGCCGACGGCACTCAGGTGCAGGGGGTAGCCGCCGATATTCTGCCGCCTAAATGGTTCGACAAAGATCCGGATAAGAGCTATGAGGACAATGTTAACGATTTGCTCTTTGCCGCCCGCGCGGCCTATGCGGCCTATGCAGAAGCGGCCAGCACCCCGAAAGTTTTTTTCGATATTTGGCGAGAAGGTTATGCGCAGACTTTGGCCGCCGGCGATGCGCATGGGTTAAATCGGTTGACCGCGGCGCATGGCAGCACGCTGATGGAACGAGCTTTAATTGATGCAGTGGGGTGTGGTGTCGGCGCGAGTTATTTTTCGTTGCTCAAGGACAATATCCTAGGGTTGGACCTGGGCGAGATACATACCGATCTCAAGGGAGTCGAACCGGCTGCAGTCCTCGGTCCCGGGCCGTTAGAGCGCCTATATGTGCGTCATACGGTCGGTTTGGCCGATCCGATCACCGCAGGGGACATCCCCGCTGAAGAGCGCTTGAACGATGGCTTGCCGCAATCACTCGAAGAATATATCGAGCGCCAGGGGTTGACCTATTTCAAGGTCAAAGTCAACGGAGATCTCGAGAGTGACCTGGACCGCGTGTCTGCTATCGCGGCGTTATTGGATAGGCGGTGTGCGGACTACAAGGTTACGCTTGACGGCAACGAACAGTATCGCGATATGAATACCTTTATCGAGTTGGTCGACCGTGTCGAAGCGGAGCAACCGCGTTTTTACCAGAATATTCTCTATATCGAACAACCCTTAGAGCGCAGTGTCGCTTTGGATCCGGCTTTAGGGCCGGGTATTCGTGCGATGGGCGCGCGGCGACCTATGTTGATTGATGAGTCGGACGAGGGGATGGATACGTATAGTCGGGCGTTGGCACTCGGTTATCAGGGTGTATCGTCCAAGGCGTGTAAGGGCCTAGTCAAAGCCGTGGCCAATTTGGCGTTGGCGGAAAAACGCCATGGATGCTTTCTCTCGGGTGAGGATTTGATGAATCTGCCGGTGGTGCCTTTACAGCAGGATTTGGCTCATATTGCGGCGTTGGGCATCGATCACGTCGAACGCAATGGACACCATTACGTTCGGGGTTTACAGCACCTTTCAGCGGAGGAGAGAATGGGGTGTTTATCGGCACACGGTGCGCTGTATACCGAACAGGATGGATTGGCGGCGTTGAATGTTCGCGGCGGGCAGATTGAGGTGGGGTCGTTGCAAGTGCCGGGATTGGGAGTCGGTGTGGATGTGGATGTGCGTGCGATGGTAGCCTTAGATGAATGGACTTTTGCTTCGTTGGCCTGAGGGAATACGCTTTGCACCCAAAGGGAATAAAGGCTCAGGGTGATTTTTCAGACACGCCCTAATTATGAATGGAATCGCGATGAATATTGATTGGGAGAAGGAGGGAGCGGAGGCCGTTGGGCGTTTACAGGAGATGATTCGCTTTGCGACGGTGAATCCACCGGGGGACGAAAAGGAATTGGTGGAGTGGTTGGCGGGCACGCTGCGGCAGGAGGGGCTGGAGCCGGAGGTGATCGTTTCCGAAGGCGCGCGGGCCAACCTGGCGCTCACGGTTAAGGGTGACGGTAGCGAACGGCCGTTGTTGTTGCTATCGCATCTGGACGTTGTACCGGTGGAGACGGAGTGGTGGACCAGTCCCCCTTTTGCCGGGGAGTTGAGGGATGGTTTTATCTATGGGCGGGGGGCAATCGATTCGAAGCTTACTGGGGCGGTGCAGTTACAGGTTTTGTTGATGTGCCATCGGTTAGGTTTGAGCTTGAAACGCGATTTGGTATTGGTAGCGGCAGCCGATGAGGAGCGCGGAGGCGTGTATGGGGTGGAGTGGTTGGCGCGCGAACGGCCAGAGCTTTTCGATGCGGAATATGGTCTAAACGAAGCCGGTGGTTTTGCATTGATGGTCGACGACAAGCCGCTCTATACGGTGCAGGTCGGGGAGAAAGGTGGTGCAGAGCTGGACTTGGTGGCGAGCGGCCAGCCTGGACATTCCTCGGTGCCGCACGAGGACAACGCGGTCTTTCATCTGGCACAGGTGTTGGCCGGTATGGCAAATGCCAAGATGCCGCACCAGCCGCCGGCGAGCGTGCGGGCTTTCTTTGAGGCGGCTGCCGCCGCGCAGGATCGTCCGCAAGTCGCGGCCGACTTGCGGGCTATGCTCGACGGAGGGAAACAACAAGAGGCGCTGGCGCGGCTGCCGGTCAACGAGCCTACTCGACTGATGTTTGACGCGATGGTGCGCAATACCTGTGCCCCGACAGTGCTCGAAGCGGGGCTCAAACGCAATGTGATTCCCTCGCAAGCAGTGGCGCAATTGAGCGGCCGCCCCTTACCCGGCGTCGATGCGGAAACTTTTGTCGAACAAGTTAGGGCCTTGGCCGGCGCGAGCGTCGACTATCGTCTGGGGAAATTTCGCGCCGGGGTGGAGTACGATCACCAGACTACTTTTTTTGCGGCGATCGCCGATTCGGTCAAGCGCTTTGACCCAACCGGTACGGCAGTGCCCTATATGCAGACGGGGGGCACCGACGCGCGCTTTCTCGCCGATCGCGATATCGCGGTCTATGGCTTTGTACCGATGCGCTATGAAGAGGGCTTGGATTTTTTCGATCTTTGCCACGGCCACGACGAGCGCGTCTCGGTGGAGAATGTGGCTTTTGGAGTTCAGTTGATCTTTGATATTGCGTGCAAGCTGAATGGAGTGGGTGATTATGTTTGAAGATTTTTCGCTGGAAGCGCTGGTGTATTATCTGGAGGCGCATTCGCTTATCGCGGTGTTGTTGGTGGTGATGATCGTGATGTTTCTGGGGAGTCTACTGCGCAAGCTAATTAAAATTGCAGTGATTTGCGGATTGCTGTTTTTAGGCAGTTTATACTATACCAACATAGAGGCGTCGGAGGACTGGCGGGTGCGGGCTGAAATTGTCAAGGGACAAGCGGCAGTTTTGGGCAAGGAAGCGCTAAAAAAGGGCGCGGAGTTTTTGCAGGAGGGCAAAAAAGAGTTAGACAAACAGTTGGAGGCGCGTTAGTCCGCTCCGGCCTCTTTTATGCGCGTAGCAAAGCCCGCCTCGTCTAATACTTCAACGCCGAGGTCCTGGGCTTTGTTCAGTTTGGACCCGGCTTTTTCGCCGGCGATGAGCAAGTCGGTCTTCTTACTAATGCTGGACGTCGTTTTGCCCCCTAAACGTTCGACAATCGAGGCTGCTTCGTCGCGACCATAAGCGGCCAAGGTGCCGGTGATGACCACGGTCTTGCCGCTGAAATAAGACGCCATTTCGGCGATTTCTTCTTCTTCCATCGCAAATTGCAACCCGGCGTATTTGAGCTTGTCGAGCACACTTTGCAAATCCGGGGCCGCGAGGTTCGCGTGCAGGCTCGCGGCGATGGTCGGCCCGATCTCGGGGGTTTCTTCAAGCGCTTCGAGACTCGCTTCGCGCAATGCGTCCAGGGTGCCAAAGGCCCTGGACAAAGTACGGGCGACCGTTGCGCCGACATGGCGGATACCCAAGGCAAAAAGCACTCGGTCAAAACCTTGTTGTTTGCTGCGGGCGAGCCCGGCGAGCAGGTTCTCGGCTGATTTTTCTCCCATGCGTTCGAGGCCGCTTAACCCCGCCAAGTCTAGATCGTAGAGATCGCCCAAATCCCTTACCAGGCCTTTGTCGACTAGCTGCTCGACTACGGCCGGGCCCAAGCCCTCGATATCCATGGCGGTACGCGAGGCGAAATGCTCGAGGCGGCGGCGTAGTAGTGCGGGGCAGGAGGGGTTTTCGCAGCGAATTTTCACTTCTTCTTCGTCGCGCGTAAGTGGCCCCTCGCAAGAGGGGCAAACGTTGGGAAATTGATATTCGGCAGTGCCCTGCGGACGTTTGTGGTGGTCGACTTCGACGATTTTGGGGATCACGTCACCGCCTTTTTCCAAGAGCACTGTGTCACCGATGCGGATATCCTTGCGGCGGATTTCGTCTTCGTTGTGTAGGCTGGCCCGGGCAATGGTCGAGCCGGCCAGGAGTACTGGTTCGAGAATGGCTACGGGGGTCACGGCGCCAGTGCGCCCGACTTGCAGATGGATATCGAGCAATTGAGTAAGGGCTTGATAGGCGGCAAATTTGTACGCCATGGCTGAACGCGGGCTCTTGGCGGTATTGCCCAGCCGTTGCTGTTGGTCGAGGCGATTGACTTTGATGACTACACCGTCGATCTGATAAGGTAATTCGGCGCGGGTGGTGGCGTAGTGATCGTAGAGGGTGAAGATCTCTGTCAGCGAGGTGCAGCATTTTGTTGCCGGGTTGACGGCAAGGCCCCAGTCGCGCATTGCCTCGAGGCATTCGCAATGGCGGGTGTGGTTGGTGTCTTCCTGGTGCATCCAATAGGCGAAATAACGCAAATCGCGTGCGGCCACCAGAGTGGGATTTTGTAATTTGAGTGAGCCGGCAGTAGAATTGCGTGGGTTGGCGAAGAACGGTTCGCCGTCTGCTTCGCGTTGCGCGTTGAGCTTGGCGAAGGATTGGTTCTCCATATAGACTTCGCCGCGAATTTCGCAGTTGATGCCGGGTTGGTGAAGCCTGAGGGGAATGGTGCGGATCGTGCGGGCGTTGGCGGTGACCTCGTCGCCTTGCACCCCGTCGCCGCGGGTTACGGCGCGGACCAGCAGACTGTCTTCGTAGGTCAGGCTCAATGCGACACCGTCGATCTTGAGCTCGAAAACATAGTCGAACTGCTCGTCGGGCAAGCCTTGGCTCACTCGCCGGTCGAAGTCTTCGAGGTCCTCGCGCGAGTAGCTATTGTCGAGGCTGAGCATCGGGCGGGCATGGCGCACGGTGGGGAATTCATTGGTCGGTGCGCCCCCGACGCGCTGTGTCGGCGAGTCGGGGCGTTTGAGATTGGGGTGGGCTTCTTCCAGCGCCTGCAATTTGGCGAGCAGTCGGTCGAATCCCTGGTCGGAAATACTCGGGTCGGCGAGGATATGGTAGCGGTACAGGTGTTCTTCGAGCTCTGCGGAGAGCTCGGCTATGTATTGGGTAATATCTTTAGTCATAGTTAAAATACTATAGGGGGCGCGCAAAACCGCGTCAACCCATGTCGTATTGTCCGTCTGCGAATCCTGCTTTATATTTTTGTTACCCAACGAGATAGAGGAATATGAAAGCTACCTGGAACGATTATTGGACACTGACTAAACCGCGCATTGCTTTTTTGGTGCTGGTTACCGCTGCCCTGGGTTTTTTTCTCGGCGGCAAAGGCATTCACGCGCCCTGGCTATTTTGTTGCGCGCTGCTCGGCACGGGCTTGGCTTTCTGTGGGTCGGCGGTACTCAACCAGTATATAGAGCGCGATGTCGATGGTTTGATGCAGCGGACCCGCAACCGCCCGCTGCCCACCGGCCGGGTCAAGCCGATGGCCGCCTTATCCTTTGGCTTTGTTTTAGTTTTGAGCGGCGTGTTTTTCCTGCTGTTTACCGTAGGGCTGCTGACGGCTTTTCTGGCCTTGCTTTCGGCCTTTCTCTATGTAGTAGTCTACACCCCGATGAAAAGGCAGAATTGGCTCAATACCTCGCTCGGGGCGATTCCTGGCGCATTGCCGCCGGTCGGGGGATGGACGGCAGCAACGGGCACGATCGACCCAGGAGCGATCGTACTCTTCCTGATTCTCTTCGCCTGGCAGCATCCGCACTTTTACGCCATCGCCTGGATCTTCCGTGATGATTACCGGTGCGCGGGGTTCAAAATGCTGCCAGTAGTCGAACCCGACGGTGATAGCACTTGCTGGCAGGTGATGGGCTATTTG
>DQLG01000251.1 GCA_015660315.1 Candidatus Latescibacterota bacterium | reverse complement strand
CTTTCGACCAGCTGTGGCCGTCATCGTCACTGCGCACCAGCTGCATCTTCCCCCAGGGACACACGTGCGACTCGCGGTCCCCAGAGAACACGGCAAGCAATTCGCCGGAGGCGCGACGCACGATCGTTGGCCAGCCGATATATCGACCGGGTTGGCTGCAGAGCACGTGGGTCGACAACACCTGGGCACGCTCGCCACCGGCTGGGTCGGCGAGCGTCAGTTGTGAACCGCTTTCGATCTGGCCGTAGGCGGTGGCGAACTCCTCGGAGCCATCGTCGTCCCAGTAGCGCGTCGACAGCGGCGCGGCGAAACTGGACGGTGGCAGTTCGCGACTCCAGTCGGGGCGCACCATGAAATGCGGGTTGTCGGAATCTGGCCGCGTGCGCAATAGCGAACCATTGACATAACGCGTGTCGAGGAGGAACCGCTGGCGGGTGGGGCTCTCGATCTTTTCGAGTTCAGCCATTTTCACCTCGTCGAGCTCCACTCCGAGTCCCGGTGCCTCCGGCACACGGATGAAGCCATTGACCGGATCGAGGGGCTCGGTCACGAATCGATCCTGCAGGATCTCGGTGGCGCTGACGAAGTGGAAACTCGCCGTCGGGAAGGCAGCCATCATGTGCGTGGTCATCGCCCGGGTGATATCGCTGCCCGAGTTCTGCAGCATAAAAGGCGCGCCAGCAGCCGCGAAGAGTCCTGCCCGCTTCTGCGCATCGCCGATGCGGAAGTGACCGAGCATGTAGGCATCGGCCGGCCGCCGCATAATCTCATACGTCGCCGCCGTCGGAAAGTGATGGAGCACGATCGGTCGCCGTGCCCGATTCTTGAGTTCGATATAGCCGTCGAGGTCTTCTCCGGGCAGGGGATCCTCGAAACAACCAGCGATGGGGTACTCGGAGAGACGGTCCAGCAGGCTCGCCATATGATCGTCGGTGCCGTGCATGGTGAAGTCGTAGTGCAACCGGAACCCCTCGGGCGCAACGCGCTGCATGGCCTCGGTCTGGTCGATGACATTCTCGAAGGGCGACAGGTGGAACTTCATCCATGTGTAGCCCTGATGGGCGTAGTCAACGACGGCGGCAGCCATCCTCTCCGGATGTGTACTCACCGTCCAGGCCGCCACCGGAACCCACGATCGATGCTTTTGGCCGAACAGTTGATAGACTGGCACACCCGCCGCCTTGCCCATCAGATCGTACATCGCCGTCCCCAGGCCAAGCGATGTCTCGTCCCCCACCCAATTGAACGGATTCGTCCCCAGATATCGATCGATTACCTCCTGCGATTCGGTGCTCTCGCTTTCACCCAACCCGACCAGGCCATTGTCGGTGCGTACGACATAGACCGTGCGCCGAGTCATTTGGTGATAGTGGCTCAACTCGTAGGCGCCCCTATCGACATAGCGCAGCCCGATCACGCGAGGTTCTATTGATGTGATCTTCACTGTCTGACTCTCACGATTTGAAGTTCATTGATCACTAGCCAGGCCATAGTCGCCATCCTCGTCGTGTGGCCCATCTGATTCGAACAGACGCGCATTGGCGATCGGCCGCTTGGCAATCAGACCGAGACCTGCTCAGCTCGCTGCGGGCAACACGTGGGAGTGCGCTGACAGATCGAGAGCGCGATGCAATAGTTCAGCGACCTGCTCCTGGCGCGGTGCATCGATGAGCGCTGCACCGAAGCCGAGACGCCCAATTTCCAGGTCGGTGCGACCTAGACGTGCCCGTTCCATAGGGAGCAAAGCTATACAACGCCACCGCCTGCCACAAATTCGCTGCCCCGTCCGATGGGTCGCCGGCGCTCAGCGGAGACTACCAAGTGCGTTCCGTCATCCGCGTGCGCACTCTCGACGAGTACGCCAAATCTTTGACCCGAGACAGTCCTCCAGGCGCTCTATCACGGATTGACCGAGGGCATTCTCCGGCAGACGCTGATAGACGGGCATCTCCACATCCTCGAGGGTGTGGATCGCCGTCGGCTGCCAGCACATCGCGGGCAGATCAATGACGTGCCCCGCGCCGACCGATCCTTGTCGACGAAGACGAAGTGGTAGCCGGCATTGGCATAGATCTTGGCCAGGGAGGGGCGGATGTACTCGGCGGCAGTGCCACCGAGAAAGTGGATTTTTGTAGCCGCACGCTTCGGCCGCCGCAGGTCTGGAACTACTCGTTGTTTTGCTTGAGAGCATTGATCGCCTGTACCAGCTACTCGGGGCGCTTCAATCCCAGGATGACGCTGGTAATGCCCGGCGGACTGAGGGTCCTTCGAATCGTGTAGTCATACAGGCTCAGCCCCTCCGCGTCGGCAAGTTCTTTGAGTCGGTCCACCTCCGCCATCACGTCCCCATCCTCCAGCACGGTGAGCCACCTCCGGCTTTTCTACGGCGCGTGAACCCTCTGGTGGTGCATCCGGGTCGGTGTACTTGCCCGTGAGCAGCCCTCCCTGCAGCACCTGGTAGGACACCACGGCGATCCCCTCTTTCCGGCACAGCGGGGCAACTAAAACAACTTGGGCCGACCAGTACAAAAGGCCATGACGCAGGGAAAACGGGTGGAGGCTTTATCGAGCCCCCAGGGATTGGGGGAATAAGAAAAGGGGCTACGTTCACTCCCGAAGAAATGACGCAGACCCTTGTTTTTTATTATGGTGCCGAAGCGGGGACTCGAACCCCGACGCCCGAAGGCACTGCCCCCTCAAGACAGCGTGTCTACCAGTTTCACCACTTCGGCAAGAAGAAGAATACTGCGCTTGTTATTGCGTCCCGCCGGTCTCTTCCGCGGCAGCTGGCGCAGCCTCTGCCGAAGGGGGCACTTCTTCAGTGACCGGCTCGTCGAGCAGGGAACCCGCTTCGCCTAGCGGCGCCGGAATAACGGGCAGACTGCCCTCTTCCATCACCCGCAGGGTAGCCGTCGTTGGCGAGGTTACCGCTGTTTGAAAAGCAACCGACTGCACCAGACAGCTAACGATAAAGGCCGTAGCCAGGATCGCCGTGGCCTTAGTCAGGAACGTGGAAGCCGTGCGGCCGCCCAAGACCGAAGACGAAGACATGCCTCCGCCGATGGACCCGGCCAGACCACCGCCCTTGCCGGCCTGTAGGAGCACGGTCAAGACGAGCAGTAGACAAATCAGTATATGAACGATCGTAAATAGTATTTCAGTCATGATTTATTTAATTTAAGGTCAAAGGGCTGCCTTCACAATAGCGGCAAAACTCTCCGCGGCAAGGGCAGCGCCACCGATTAAACCCCCATCGATATTGTCTTGTGAAAAAAGTTCGGCCGCGTTATCCGGCTTGACGCTGCCACCGTATTGGATCCGCTGACCCGCCGCGACCTCGGCCCCTAGCTGTTCAGCAAGAAAACTGCGCATCATCGCGTGTGCTTCTTCGGCTTGCGCGGCGGTAGCCGTCACGCCGGTGCCAATGGCCCAAACCGGCTCATAAGCCCAAACTACATCAGTTACGCTATCGGCTTCTAAGCCCATCAAGGCCCCACCGATCTGGCCGAGCACGACCTCTTCGATCCGGCCAGCTTCCCGCTCAGCCAGCGTTTCCCCAACGCAAACGATCGGCCTGAGCCCTGCCTCCAACGCACTAATCAGCTTGCGGTTGACCCATTCATCGGTCTCGCCGAAATATTGCCGCCGCTCAGAATGGCCCAAAATTACGTAGCTGCAACCCGCCGCCAGAATCATTCCAGCCGATAGCTCGCCGGTAAAGGCACCCTCCCCCTCCCAGTGCATATTCTGTACCCCAAGACCAATCGCACTGCCTGCCAGAGCCGCGTGCACAGCTTGCAGGCTGGTCGCGGGTGGGCAAATTGCGGTTTCGACCTCGACTCCGGTGAGCAGAGGCTTGAGCTCTGAGACAAGTTCTACGGCCTCAGAAGCCGTCTTGTGCATTTTCCAGTTGCCAGCGACAATCGCCTTACGCATCGTTTAATCCTTCTTGTCGACCAGGGCTTCAACACCGGGTAAT
>DQLG01000009.1 GCA_015660315.1 Candidatus Latescibacterota bacterium | reverse complement strand
CATCCGCAACGGAGCCGGGCAACGGTCGCTCGATCTTGCCCCCCGGGCCGTGTGGCAAGTCGCCGAGCAACTGCTCGGCAAAGGCACGGTAGTATGGCCCGAAGGCCACGATGAATCCGGCTTTACCACCGGCCCGTGTTTTATGTGCGACGACACGGTGGGAGGACTCGCCAGCCACCTGGGCAAAGCGGTCAAAAAATATCCAGAGAAAGGTTCTTTCACAACGGAAACGGGGTTGCGCCTGCCCAAAACCGGCCCGGTATGGCTCAACGGCCAGGGCACGCGCGGACTCTATTGCACCTTGCCCAATAGCCCGGCACCCGGCCCCAACTACCAAGGTGCCCATTCCGACGGCGCTTGTTATGGCCGTTGGCGCGTGCAGATAGCGGCCTATACCGATGACCTGCCGGCCCACTCCGGCGGTTTCACCGTCTGGCCCGGCAGCCATGCGCGCATCTGGCCCGCGCAATGGAAGGCCTTTAAAGAAGGCGAGAAACATACCGACAAACACCTCAAGGTGCGCCAGGCCGGCGGCTACAACGATCCCGAGATCCTGCGTATTAAAGCCGATACCCAACCCGTCGACTGTTATGGCCCGGCCGGCACTGTCGTCTTATGGCACACCAAAATCCTGCACATGGCCGGGCAAAACCAGTCCAATGACATTCTCCGCCAGGCGACGATCTACGGCTATCTCAAAACGCCCGAGGCGCTTCCCGACGAGTTAGTCGCCGACAATACCGACGGCGATATATGGCGCGATTGGTCCGATGAAGTGCGCGCGATAGACGGGTGACCGTAACCGAGCGACTGTAACATCCGCTATAATTGCCCAGATAAAGCCACCAATTCCACGACGAGGCAAAAATGGATTCAACCGTACTAATGGTAGCGGGGTTCTATTTCGCATTGACTATAGCGTTGGGTTTCTGGGTCGCCCGTCACGAAAAAAACAAGATCGACGATTATTTTCTCGCCGGCCGCAAATTGCCCTGGTACGCCATCGCGCTGTCGATGACCGGTTCCAATATCGGCACCGAGCACTTTATCGGTATGGTGGGCACCGCCTATATCTTCGGCCTCGCCCCGGCGACTTTCGAGTGGGGTAATTTTATTCCCTACTCGGTTTTGCTGTGGATATTCCTACCCTATTTCTACCGCAAGAAACTCTACACCATCCCCGAATTCCTCGAAAAGCGCTACTCGCCCACAACCCGGTCGGTATTCGCCGCGCTGACGTTGGCGCATATGGTACTCGCGGTGTTGACCCCCGCGCTATACGCCGGCGGGCGCATTCTCTACGAAATGGGTATGCAGACCTCGCTGGACTCGTTTAACGCGGGTTTTATGGGATGCGTACTGCTGATTTCCGCCGCTACGGCGGCTTACTGCATATACGGCGGGCTGTTGTCGGTAGTCTGGACGGACGTTTTGCAGGTCAGTATCCTAATCATCGGCGGCGCGGTATTATTAGTGCTCGGGCTGCAGGACGTTGGCGGCCTACAAAAGGTGATCGACGCCAATATCGCCGTCGACCCGGACCGCTTCCGCCTGATCTTGTCGGCGAACCACCCGATATCGCCGTGGACCGGGGTGGCGACATTCTGGTTGACCTTGTCGATGTGGTATGTCGGCACGAACCAATTCTATATACAGCGCTGCCTCGGTGCGCGCAGCGAATGGGACGCCAAGATGGGCGTCATCGGCTGCGGTATCATCAAATTCTTCCTGCCGTTGATCATCGTATTTCCCGGTCTAATAGCCTTTGCCAAATTCGGCCCCGGTTTGGCACAGGATGCCGTCTATGTGCATATGATCAATGCCTTCCTGCACCCTGTCGGCAAGGGCATCCTGCTCGCGGCGCTGGTCGCGGCAATTATGAGCACGGTTTCCAGCGTACTCAACTCGTCGTCAACCATCTGGGCCATCGACATCCACCGGCGTTTTATCGAACCGCAAGCCAGTGAGGAGAAACTAGTCACCGTCGGCCGCTGGACGACCTTTGCGATCATCATTATCGGTACGAGCCTAGCTCCTCTGCTCTTGCAGTGGAAAGACGGTGTTTTCATCTATATACAGGACATGGCCGCGCTCTTCGCCCCGCCCATTTCCGTGATTTTCCTCGCGGCATTCCTATGGGGCAAAGCCCACGGCCGCGCCGCGACGGTTACATTGGCCTTCGGCATTGCCGCCGGCATCGCCATATATTCCATCGCCTCCTCGTACAATATCGACTGGTTGCTGCCGCTGCTCAACCGCGCCGCCGTCTCGTGGATACTCTGCCTCGTGGTGTTGATCGTGTCGGTATACACGATAAAGAAAAACCCCGGCGAAACATACGACCCCGACGCGATTTGGAATACGCAATGGGCGCGTCTGCCCGCGGACGAACGCGCGCGGAATCGCGGCGTCCGCAGCCTGATGTTTTGGTGGATCGTCCTGGTCTCGGTTTCGTTCGCGCTATTCTTCGTATTTCGCTAGACCCATATCAGCTCTCAGCGATGCTGATCTCAACACTGACGCTTAAAAACGGTCAAACTAAATGGACTTAATCTGCAAATTGCCCGCCGCTCCGCACGCCATTATTGAACACGATGACCACCACATCGTCTTGGCCTTTGCCGACGGTCTCGCCCTATTCGACGGTACCTCGCTCAACTTTGTTGTGCGTGGAGAAGTCGCTGGAGCGGTCAGAGGCCCCGACGGTTGTATTTATTATACGCAAGCCGAGAAAATCTTCTGCTGCGACCTAAAACGAGACGCCACATCACAAGATATTACAGCCGCCTTCGCCGGTGTTCCGCAAGCGCAAAAACGAATAATATGCACAGCGGAAGGCGATATCTGGGTCGAGGGATGCACTACCCGCCGCCGACCGGACGGCACATTCCAAGCCAATCCGACTTTCCCAACGACTACCGCCCCCGTCCCCCATACCCTAGATAGCTATGGCAATTTCTGGAGCCTAGTCGACGGACAAATCTTAGTACTGCCAGCCAATACGCCCGAAGCATGGCAAAGCGCGTGGTTAGCCGCGGGATCCTGGGAATATCTGATCGCCGACAGCGTCGGGTTTATCTGGGCGGTGGGCCCCGACGGTAGGCAGCTATTCTGTCCCCGGCACACAGAAAAAGGCTGGCAGGATTTCACCGATGCTTCAGCCGTATTGTTAGATGCTACCGCGTTCACGGCTATCGGCACCTCCCCCGACGACCTGGCTATGGCTGCCTTTGCCAGCGGCGAGTTGCTAGAATTAAACACCGAAGCTGGAGCACTCGCCGTGCGCTCCCTAGCCTCTCTCCCCGAGCCCGCACGCTATATCCACAGCGACCGTGACGGCGCGATTTGGGCGGCGACCGACAATGGCCTATTTAAGAGGGATGCAGCACAAGACGCTTGGCAGAAAACCTGGCAGAAAAAACGCGGCCGACTGCCCGGCGGAGGCAACCACGATATTTTTTCGGTAGAATGCCGAGACAAACTCTATGTCGCCGGCGGCTGGGCCGGGGCCTGGGGCCTGCCACCCACCCGCCACGTGCTCGACGAGCTTTTTGCCTACGACCGCAAGAGTGAATACTGGTCGATCGTCAGCCGCATGATCCAGCCGAGGCGTTACAATGGCATTGCCGAGATGGGCGGCCGCGTTTGGATCATCGGCGGCGAGACCCGCATCGCCGGCTGGGATGGCGAGGGCCAGGTCCTCTACACCGTCGAA
Organism: Candidatus Latescibacterota bacterium; assembly: GCA_015660315.1. Lineage (GTDB taxonomy): Bacteria > Latescibacterota > UBA2968 > UBA8231 > UBA8231. Next base: position 1,054 of record DQLG01000009.1, on the reverse strand, counting down.
ATATATGACCCGGCCAACAAAGCCTGGAGCCCCGGCCCCTCGCTCAATATCGCGCGTACCGACCCCTTCGTCGTTGGCTGCAATGGCCGCATCTACGCCATCGGCGGCGCCGCCCACAATTCGGGACCTAAACTCGATTCGGTCGAAAGCATCGGCCCCGACGAAGATGCCTGGCGCCTTGAAACACCGCTTTCCGCACCCACCCGCCAAGGCCATGCCTGCGTTCTCGACAATATCATCTATTGCGCCAGCATCGACGGCGTATTCGCCTTTAATACCAGCAACGGCCGGTGGGACGACAGTCTGCCGCAACCTCCTGGCGCGATTGGCCAAGGCCCGCTGGCCGCTGCTTATCGCGGTGAGGTCTGGCTTATGGGCGGCCCCGCCGACAAGGGCATCCGCTGCTACAACCCCCAGACCAAAACGTGGCGCAACGGCCCGGATATGCCGACGGCGCAGGCTTGGGCTGCTGCCACCGTCATGGGGGGACAGTTAATCATCGTCGGCGGCGCGCACGAGTCGGTGATGCACGATGCCGTAGTCTACGACGATCGGACCTATGTGCTGCGCGACGAACCTGCTGACACATAAACGCGAATCGAAGCCTGAGGCTGACTGACCTGGAAACCACCGCTGGAAATCACCAGGCTCATTCCCAAAAAGGCTCGCCCTCTTTGAGCTCTGCGCGCAGCACTTCGGTCACCAGCTCAATGCCCAAACCCGGCCCGTCGGGCACCGCGATCTTGCCGTCGACCATATCGAAACCGTCTAACCCACCCATCTCAGCGATATACGGGCGTTCGTAGAGGCGGGTCTCACTCATACTAAAATTGCGCACACACGCGCCAAAATGGATATTGGCCATATTGTGCACCAGCGTACCGCAGTTGTGCAGCGCCACCGGTATGCCATAATGCTCGGCCAATTCGGCGATCTTGCGGCCACCACTGATCCCGCCGCACCACAATAAATCGGGATGCAACACATCGATGCCGCCTTCGGTAATAAACGGGAAAAACTCGCGAAACCCCTCCAGTTTTTCTCCCGTGCAAAT
>DQLG01000576.1 GCA_015660315.1 Candidatus Latescibacterota bacterium | reverse complement strand
GGGCAAAATGAAAAGGCGCTGGGCAACGAGCCCAGCGCCTTTTCATCATTTATACGAATGCAAAAAACACTAGACGAACTGGTCGTCGGAGTCGCCGCGGACGATGGTGACCTGCCCCTGCTCCTCCAACTGGCGTACCTGCTGTACGATTCTAAGCTGCACCTCCTCGACCTCCGATAGCCGCATCGGCCCCTGAAACTCCATCTCCTCGGTGATAAAGGTGCGCACGCGCTCCGACATATTGCCGAGCACTTTATCCTTCATCTCATCGGAGGCCGACTTGAGCGCGATGACCAGGTCCTTCTGGTCGACCTCGCGCATCAGCGTCTGGATCTCGCGGTCCGTCAGCTTGGAAATATCATCGAAGACGAACATTAGGTTGCGCACCGATTCAGCGACTTCTGGGTCCTGCGCGTCCATATTATCGAGCACGTTTTTCTCGACGGAAGAGCCGGTCAGGTTGAGAATGTCGGCGACGACTTTGGGGCCACCGACGTCCTGGTTGCCGCCAAGCATATCGCGCAAGCTGGCTTCAAGGCTCTCTTCGATCTCCTTGAGCACGTTCGGCGTGATATTCTCCATCGTGGCGATGCGGTAGGCGACATCGGATTGCAATCGTTCGGGCAATTGCGCCAAGATACCCGAGGCTTGGTCGGCTTCGAGTTGGGAGAGGATCAGGGCGATGGACTGAGGGTGCTCGTGGCTGATAAAGGGAGCAATCTGGTCGGGCGGCACATTGCGCAGCATATAGAAGCCCGAGGATATCTGCGACGAAATGCGGTCGAGGATTTCCTGGGCTTTGCGCGGCCCGACGGCGCGCTCGAGGGCTTGGCGGGCAAAGTCGACACCGCCTTGCGAGATCCACTCGCCGGCCACCAAGAGTTGCTCGAACTCCTCGAGGATTCGGTCCATGACCTCGACCGAGATATTCTTGAGCCCAGCAATGGCTTGTGTGATCTCCTCGATCTCGTAGTCCGAGAGGTGTTTCATCACCTCGCCAGAGGCCTCCTCGCCGAGAGCGACCATCACGATGGCTACTTTTTGCTGTAGGGGGATACTATCTTCGTCCTGTGCATCTTCGTCTTCAGCCATAACATATCCCAGGTGGTTACATTACCATACACTATAGATCGGCTTTAAATAGAAGATACTTTACCTGAATTTATAATTCAAGTAAAATAGGTGAGTTAGGTGGTGTCTTAAAAGCCGATAGAAGCTCCGCCATCGACGGGAATACAGGTACCCGTAATGAACTTGGCGGCGGAGGAGGCCAAAAATGCGGCCGTCCAGCCAATATCTTCGGGCCCGCCCAATTGTTGCATCGGCGTACGCCCGAGGACTTTGGCTTTGCGCTCTGGGTTGTTTTCGAAGGCAGTGCGGCTCATTTCAGTTACGATCCAGCCCGGGGCAATGGCGTTGATGCGCACACCGCGGCCCGACCACTCCGTCGCCAAGGTGCGAACGAGCCCGAGGTGCGCGGTTTTGGCGGCGGCGTAGGCGGAGACATAGGGGATGCCGAAAAGCGAGGCCATCGAGGCGATATAGAGGATATTACCGTTGCCGCGCACCATCATCCGCCGGGCCGCGTGGCGGCTCATCGAGAACGCGCCGACTAGATGCACGTCGAGGACCTGCTGCATTTCCTCTTCCGTAAAATCCTCCGCCTCTCGGCGGATCTGGTTGCCGGCGTTGTTGACCAGGGAAGTGAGCGGGCCGTATTGCGCCTCGATGGATTCGATTAGGGCTTCGGTGGTGTCGTATTGGGTCACGTCGTGGACCCGGTAATCGGCCATCGGCCCCAACTGCGCAACAGCTTGTGCGAGTAACTCTTCGCGCCGGCCGGTGATCACCACCCGGGCGCCTTGCGCGACATAGGCCTGTGCGATACCGAGCCCGATGCCGGTGCCGCCGCCGGTGATCAGACCGAGTTGTCCTTCAAGGCTAAATGGATTTATCGATTCTTTGCTCATGAGGGCCTCTAATAGTCGATTACGACCTTGATGGTCTCAGCTTGAAGTGCGGCGTCGAAGCCCGCTTGCAGATCCGCAAAGCCTACGCACTGTGAGATAAGGGGAGTGACATCAATCTTTTGCCGTGCCAAAAGATCGAGGGCTTTGCCGAAGACATGGGCGAAGCGGAAGGAGCCGCGGATGGTCAATTCCTTCTGCATTACGAGATTGACCGGCAGTTCGACCGGGCCACCTTGCACGCCCAATTGCACGATGGTGCCTTTGGCCTTGCAGTGCCGGTAGGCGGTTTGCAGGGCGGCCGGGGCGCCGGAGGCCTCGATAACGACGTCAAAGCCCTCACCGGCCGCTTGCGCGACTGTGTCTGGCTGGTCGGCGTGCAGGGGCTGGTCGGCCCATAACAAAGCCGCTAGGTCGAGCGCGTCGGGGCGGATATCGCTGACGGCGAGATCCGCCGCACCATAATGCCGGGCGACCAGGCCGATGAGTTGGCCGATGGGGCCAGCCCCGGTCACCAAAACGCGCTTGCCCGCGATGGAGCCGGCTTGGCCGACGCCGTGCACGGCGATCGAGAGCGGTTCGAGCATCGCCGCCTGGCGATAGTCCATTGTTTCGGGGATCAAGTGGCAGTTCTCGGCGTTGACCTGAACATATTCGCGGAACGCCCCGTCCTGCGGTGGGCTGCAAGCGGCGGAACCGAAATAACGCATATGCGAGCAGTGGTTCTCATTGCCTTCGCGGCAATGCGCGCAGGCACGGCAGGGGTGGGACGGGTCAATGGCTACGCGGCTGCCGACGGGCAGGGTGTCGGTGAAGACACCGGAGTCGACGATTTCGCCGGCCGACTCGTGCCCGAGTACGAAGGGGCGTTCGGGCACGAAGTCGCCGTTTTTGCCGTGCAGATAATAGTGGATGTCCGAGCCGCAGATCCCGGTCGCGCGGACGCGCACCAGTACTTCGTGCGGGCTGGGTTGCGGTTGCTCTATTTCGGTCGCGCGCAGGTCGCGCGGGCCGTGTAGGTAGTAGGCTTGCATGGGGGCTCTTTTTTTGCGGGTGGGAGCGGATAATATAGGTTTGTGGTTTGGGCGTCAAGAAGTAGGGATGGATTTGTCGAGAAGGGAGGGGAGAATATGTCGCGTATCGACTTTGCTATTCGGGATTAAATTGATGCGGATGGAGGGGCGTCCGGTTGCGAAAACAAAGGGCTATTGCTAAGACATAGGTCGCTGGTCTCACTTGGGATTGCATGGGCCGAGTGGTGCCAGTGTGTTGTTGGTTTTCATGCGCGCGTCCAATGCGAAAAGTTTTGGGATTCATGTCGGTAATTCGCGTCCTTGCAACACCTCGTCTTTTGGGAAAGGGCGCGGGCATTTTGCTCTTCGGTGCGGTGCTTTTTCAGACGACTTGGCTCGCCGAAGACGCTTTTGTCACTTTTCGCACCGTCGATAATTTCGTGCACGGATACGGGTTGACCTGGAATGGTTGCCCTGTTGGTGGCGCTCAATGACGCGTTAGAGATTAACCCCGCCAGTTTCCTGAATTTTGTTCTCGTCGGCAAAATGCTCGATGGCCAAGGGCACAAAAAAAGGCGGAGATCGCCTATCGACAGGCCTTATACAACAGCCCTCCGCATTTGCAGCGGCTCGCGGCGGCCGGAGACGATGCGGGTTTATTGCATGCCTATAGCGAGATGGCCGAGAGTTATATCAGATTGCATGAGGAGGGGGAAGCCGCCGGGGTTTACCGGAATATTTTGCAGCAGGATTTTGCCGCGGCGAGTGGGCAACTTTACGCGCGAATGGGGGAAGTCTTCGCGGCGCTTGGGATAGAGGCTGAAAGCGTGGAGAGTCGCCGGCGAGCGGATAAAAAACGACAGAGATGAATTGCGAAGGTTTCCCAGTGCAGGACTGGCTGGGATTTATAGGAGAGGGCGATTGACATGGATCCGATACAAGAATTGCTCGATTTCGACCGCGATAATGTGGCGGCGGCCAAGGCTGTTGAGCGGCATATACAAGAAGAAGGCCTGGCCGCCGGCCACACCATCAGCGACGTGCGCGTCTATCGGGTGCTGATGCCGTGGGTGGGCACCAAGCGTTGGGACGGCTCGGCTGAGGGCTTCACCTTCGCCGAGTTTGAGACCGACAAGGGGCTAGTCGGCATCGCCGAGGGAGCCCATTCGGACCTGGAGGAACTCAAGGCGAAAGTATTGGGCAAAAACCCCTTTGATCCGAGTATCCGTGCCGATATGGGGTTGGCCTATTGGGATTTGATCGGTAAGATCGCCGAGCGACCCTTGGGCCAGTATTTGCACGAGCTTTTTGCGCTACAGACGCCCCTGGCCGAGCGCGTACCGATGTCGGCCTATACCTGGTACAGCTTCCCCGATATCAATGGCCAAAACGCGGTCACCTTTGAGAGCTATCCCGAGTATGTGCAGGGGATCATCCGCGAGCATGGTTTCCACAATATCAAGCTCTCGATGTGCGACTTCGACCCGCACCGCTATATTGAATTGGTGCACAATCTTCGCCAGGCGGTGGGGCCGGACGTCGATATCCGCGTCGACCCGCACGCTTCCTGGGGCGAGGCGCAGGCATTGCGTTTTATGCGCGGGGTC
>DQLG01000512.1 GCA_015660315.1 Candidatus Latescibacterota bacterium | reverse complement strand
ATTCGCAGCGATAATGGCTCGGAGTTTATCGCCGGCAAAGTCCAATAGTGGCTCAAGGAAAATCAGATTAAAACGATCTACATTGACCCCGGTAGCCGTGGCAAAATGGCTACATCGAAAGTTTTCATAGCCGATTTAGAGATGAGGGTTTGGACCGAGAGCTCTTACTCAATCTGCGGGAAGCCCGGGGCGTCATCGAAGATTGGAGGCAGCACTACAACCAGATCCGACCCCATGGCGGGTTGGGCTATAAAAGCCCAGAAAACTTCATCTTAGCACAAAACCTCTCACCCTAAACGGACCAAAACATGCTATCCGGTCATGGGCAACAACGCTACGGTGCAACTAATGCGAAAGAAACTGCCTAAGATTCGACTCCACTACAACACGATGAGCAACCTCAGACGCTACCACGCTGCGCTACGCCGCGAATACTTGAAGCTGCATCCCGATTGCAAAGGATACGATAGATGACCAGTGAAGAGTACGAAGAAGACCAGCGGGCGCTGCTGCTCGAGGCGCGTAACGCTATTCGCCGTGCCGAGTTCTTACACGAGCTGCTCTCCTATCTACTGCGCGATTGGCCGATGGCGACGCGAGTGATAGACCTGGAGATCGAAAAGAACAAAGAACTAACCACGTATATCAAAGGGACCGTAGAAAGGCGATACAAGAAGAGTGCATGAGCCACAGCAAGCCAGCCGCTGGATTGCCCGAACCAATATTTGACAAATGCCATTACATATCCGTACCGTTTGGGAAATATCTTCCATGACAACGTGTGCCCTCAGAGGGAGAAGCGATATGAAGCCAAAATTGGTATTAACCGTGATCGGAAGTTTCCAAGTGGCCTTTGCAATCGGAATTTTCTTTAATGCTGGGACATTGGCCAGTGACGGTATTGATAAGATCAGTGAACAAGCTCTCTGGTTGGCCAGTGTATTTGTCGAAGTAATGGCTGCCATGAGTCTGGGTACCGGCATTGTATACCTTCTTAGCCGGGACATCGAAATATCTGCTGCCAAGAAAGTGTTGACTGGAGCAGGGTTCGCTTATCTGGCAATGGTGGCCGTGATGATATACCATCTGGTTGCTAATGCCGACGTTCAGGGTGGAAAACCTCCCATGCCGTTAATGATACTTTTCCCAGTCTTGGCGGTTTGGTCTCTCTATGTCGGTAATTGTTGCTCGACTAAGAAAGATTCCACCGAATGATTAGTTACCCCAAAGGGGAAAGCTATGGCTGCCGCTTTCAAGGCTGTACTATTCTCGTTAGCTCTGGGTAAAGGAATTAATAGATCTTGATGCCCCAGATACAAGAAGAGTGCATGAGATTTTGGATTCTCTAATCTGACGGCTTCTCTTCTTTGTTTTCCTCTTCATCCTTATCGCCTCCAAGCGCGTCAGGTTCATCGCCATCTTTGTTCAAAAATTTTAACAATACATAAACTACCCCCACTGCTAAAATCCAAGGAGCAGCGGCCCATAAACCCGATAGAATGAAGGAAATTAGAACTATAAAATAAACGATCAATATTGCCGCGCCAAGCATAATTGATTCCCCCTACTCAGATCTGGATCAACGGCTGGTCAACTAATCTTCTTTGTCATCCGCCCCCTGCGCTATGTCCTGTGCAAGGGCTTCATCCTTATCGCCTCCAAGCGCATCAGGTTCATCGCCATCTTTTTCCAAAAACTTTATCAATACATAAACTACCCCCACGAATAAAATCCAGGGAGCAATGTTGATCACGCCGCGTAATGCTTTTAAGATTATCATAGTAGCCTCCATAAACCCGATATAATGGCTAAATGTCGAGGTGGATCAATTGGTGAAGAGGTCGAAGATATTGCCGAGTTGTGAGCTATCGGCGGCGTAGAATTCGGTATAGTGGCAACGGGCGCAGGATACGTGAGGTGAATTTGCGGTTTTGAATGTTGAATATCTTGCTCCAGAAGCCGCCGGTGGCGCGGATCTCGCCGGTCTCGCAGTGTTTGTGATGGCATTTGGGGCATTCGAAGTTGAAATCGGTCACGAGAAACTCCTCAGGGCGTTATGGTAAAGCGGGTGGCGGGTTTGGATTCCAACTAATCTTCTTTGTCATCCATCCCCTGCGCTATGATCCACGCTTTAGACCGAAAGCATAAGAGCCCACAGGTGCTCAACTTGAGACCATGCCTCAACCATCATCTACGCGCGAGTTGTAACCTGGCCCGTTGCGCTGCGGCCTTGAATTTTCAGGCGTCTCAACCATCATCTACGCGCGAGTTGCAACGACCTCGCTCGAAACGGTGAGCGGGACCTAAAAGTTGGGCCATTTAGGATGTTAGTGTTTTAGTTTTTATAAACTCCTCGGGACTCCTATAGCCCAGTTTGCTATGGGGCCTTTCTTGATTGTAATCTAGCCGCCAATCGCTAATAACGATACGTGCTTCTCGTAAATTGAGGAACATTTCTCGACCCAGACATTCGTCGCGGAAGCGGCTATGGGAACTTTCTATGTAACCGTTTTGCCACGGACTCCCCGGGTCGATGTAGATCGTCTTGATCTGGTTTTTGCTCAACCATTGTTGGACTTTAGCGGCGATAAACTCAGGACCATTGTCACTGCGAATATAACCCGGTACCCCATATCGGGCCATCGCCTTTTCCAACACGGCTAAGACCTCACTTGCCGTGAGTTGGCGTTCGACCTGGATGGCCAAAGACTGGCGAGTATACTCATCCAGCAGTGTCATCATTTTCAGCGTGCCCCCCTTGTCGGTCCGATCGAAGATGAAATCCCAACTCCACACATGGTGGCGATGTGTCGCCTGGGTGGGCAAACCGGTAGATAGGCCACGGCGTGGAATTTTCTTAGGTTTCGGCCGGGCCTTAAGCCCTTCCCGCCGACGGATATGCTGCACTTGCTTACGACTTACCATCCAGCCTTCTCTGCCCAGCAGCACACGGATCCGACGATAGCCATAGCGTGGATGCGCCCAGGATAAGGCCACGAT
>DQLG01000593.1 GCA_015660315.1 Candidatus Latescibacterota bacterium | reverse complement strand
GCGGTTGGTAGACGGGCAATTGCTCAATGTTCGGCAATCTGCGCGCGAGGAGGATGTTGATCCGCTCTCGTTGGGAGGGAGCCTTGTCGTGCGAGTGAAAGACGAGCAGGGTGAGTTGCCGCTAGTCGATCAATTTCGCGTCAGCGGCGGGGCTTTTACCCCCAACGGTGACGGAAGCAATGACGAATTCGTGCTCTCCTATGCGCTGCTCAAGCTGACGCAACCGGCCACGGCGTCCCTGGATATTTACGACTTGGGTGGCCGGCGCGTCAGGCACGTCGCGTCCGAGCCGATGATCAGCGGGCGGCGTTCGCAAGTGTGGGACGGTCGCAGCGAAGAAGGGGGGCGGGTGTTGCCCGGATTGTATCTTTGGCGCTTGCGACTCGAAGCCGATGCCGGTGCGGTGGAGCGCCAGGGTGTGGTGGGGGTGGCCTACTGATGCGGGGGTATGTGGTAATTGCGGCGGTTTTGTTTTGCGCTGAGGTAGGTGCCCAAGACGGATATGATCTGCAAGGGCGGCGGGTGCTCGTCGAGAGCGCGCGGCAATGGGCGGCTTGGCAGGCACCTGTCGGGGTCCATGAGATCGAAGACGATGGTGTGGTGCGGCCCCGTTTTCTGCGAGCGAATATCAACGCGGTAGCTGATGCCGCCTTGTTCAGCCGAATCGGGACCGAGGGGGATACGCTAATAGGCGGGATTAGCGGGGCCGGTAGCAATTTCGCGTCGGCCGCCAATATAATTGATGGCGACGAGACGACTTTTTGGGAACCCGACGTCGAGGATGCGGTCGAAAACTGGTTTGTCGAGATCGATCTGGGTCGGGCTACCGTCGTGCAACAGATCGCAGTGCGCTTTGTTGCGGAGGGCGACCCGTTCCTCAAGTTCCGCGTTATGGTTTCGGATGGCCGGATGGTATTCGGCAAGTCGCGCAGCAAGCAGTTTTTTCGTGTCGGCCAGATAAACGAACCCAATAAAGACCAGCGCGAATTCGTCTTTGATGTAGAGCCCCTGCGCCCCGTGCCGGCAGGGGTGACAGGCGAGATGGTGCAGTTCGTGCGCATCGATGCGATCGACAGCGACGGAGCGCGCGGGGCCGAGGTCGCCGCTGACGAATACGCACTTTTGTCTCCAGCCGATCAGGGGGCCATCGACTATTTCAGGCTGACATCCGTCGGCCGCGAAATCCCCGTTCTGTCCGAAACCTATGATTTTCTGCCCGCCGCCGAGCGCGGGCCGGTGCGCTACTACCGTCGCGAGCGCCCCCGTTTGGCCGAAGTCGAAGTCATCGCGCTGGGTGATAATATCGTAACACTTACGCAGCGTGCGCTCTTTGAAGATCAGGTATTTTATAGCAATTTCCTCCGCCGCCAATTAACCGACGGGTTGCACAGCACCTTTTTTGACCTCAAGGTCTATGACCCTTTCGGCAATACCAATCAAGTCGATATGGATTTGGGGGCTAAATACTGGATCGACAAGGTGCGCTTGGTCAGCCCGCAGGATCCGCCGGTGGCTTATCAGATGCGGGTGTCGGATGGATCGATCAACCCGGCCGGCGGTTTAGTTTGGACCAATTTCGACGAACGCCTGAACCCAGATTCTTTCCTGCAACTGGAAGAGGCCTTTCCGCTGCGGGAGATACGGCACATTGAGGTGCGGCGTTTGGATCTAGTTGGTTCGAGCGCCGAGCGGGCGACACTGAGCGAAGTCCAGGCCTATGGTGAAGGTTATGTGTCTGAGGTCAAGCTGACTTCGCCGCTGATCAAGTTGGGACAGACGAGGATTTTTTCTACGGTCGAATGGCAGAGTCTGGCGCCCCCGGGCACAAGCCTCGAAGTGCGGACTCGTTCGGGTGATGACCTTTTGATCGTCACTCGCCACTACGATACATTCGGCCGCGAGATCACGGAAGAGCGCTGGACCAACCTCCGCAACGAGGCGCACCGTGGGCCGGTGGTAGTCGAAGAGTTTCCGGGACCCCGCTGGAGTAGTTGGAGCGAGGTCTACGGCGAGAGCGGCGAAGCGTTCAAATCGCCAAGTCCACGACAGATGGCGCAAGTGCAATTGCGGTTGCTGAGCCGCGAACCGTTGCGCGCGGCGCAGATCAGTCGCTTTCAACTCAATTTCTCTGCGCCGCTGGTCGACCAGGCTACGGCCGAAATTTGGCCGGTGCGTGGTCTCGAACCAGGACAAGAGCACGATTTTACACTCTATTGGCAACCGCGCTTTGCTGTTTCCGATCCGGGTTTCGATCAGATTTCGCTGCGATCATCTGCCTCGGCGCCATTGCAGTTAGTCTCGGTTCACAGCGGTAGTGACCTCGCCCTTCGTTTAGGCACGGGTAGGCCGCTCTGGCCCGGCGAACTCGAAATATCCCAACCGGAACCAAGCCTGCTTGAACTGGCTTTCCCTGCTGTTGTGCGCGGGGGGGAAACGGTCTACGCCATCCGTTTTCGCACGCAGATTTTCCTCAACAGCACGGTCTTTTCTCTAAGCCTGGCCAATAGCCTCAAGCCCGGTATCACGCAGGTGGCGAGCGAGGGAGATGTGGGCACGGCGTCTGCGAGCCAATCGCTAGTGGTGATCGCCGATCTGCGACAGACATCGCTGTTGACCGACGAGGCTGTCGCTCCGCGTGCCTTCACACCGAATGGCGACGGTATCAACGATGAGACCGTCTTGAGTTTTTCGGTGTTTCGCCTAAATGGACCGAGTGTTTTTGTGGCCGGCGTCTACGACTTGGCTGGTCGCAAAGTGCGCGACCTGTCCTTTGCCTTAGAGCGTGCCAGTGGCGAGCATCGCCTGGTTTGGGATGGGCGGAATGACTTGGGAAGGTTACTGGAACCTGGAGTTTATTTGTTGCACGTCGGGTTTAGTACTGATTCCGACAAGACACCGTCCTTCACCGCATCAGTATCATTGGTCTACTGAGGAGGCGTGGTGCGGCGATACTGGACTATTATAACCGTTTTATCGCTCGTTTGCGTGCAGGCGACGTCTGCTCAATATCAACGGCCGGGGCGGGCGATATTAGGAGGCAGCGGACTGGTGGGCGAGGGGAGCCCGCGCTTCGGTCTCGATTTCGCTGTGCCGGAGCTACATAAATGGTATGGTCCTCGTCAGCTTCATGAGACCTATGCTCGGCCCTGGTACGCGACGGACGCGTTCTATGCCGAAGACGGCTATCGGCGGTATGTGGAACAACTCTTGGAGGGTTCGCAATGGTATGATAGCTTTGGCACTTCGCTGGGGCGAGGTTGGTTGGTTTACAACTGGACGCAAACCCAGCCTTCCGCACAGGGTAGCGTATTGCGCAAAAGACCGATTGGGGTAGGAGGGCGAAATACCTATGCTGGTTTTTTTAACCGCTTGGTGATCGCCTCCGATGGCGATAGCCGAGGCTCTTATCGCCTGATGATAGGCGATGAGATCTACACTAGTTTTACGCCGTTGACCTTCTATAAACCTCGGTTCAATGGCATGCGCCTTGACTACGCGGCCGATACGTATCGCACTAGCCTTATATTGTCGCGTCCCAGCGAGCCCAATCGCGATATGCGCACGGATGTGACGCATGTGATGGGTGGGCATGCTGAATGGGATGCCGGGCCGGATCTGCGACTTGGTTTTACCTACGTTAGCGCCCACAACGCCAACACTAAGGGTGACTTCACTAGCGGCAACCCGATGCACGGGATCCTCACCTCCCGCCAGAACCAGGCTTTACAGGATCTATGGGTCAGCATACGCGACGATTCGCCGGCAGATGGGCGGGACGGGGCGGTGGTGTTTTCCCATGACTTGGTGATGATCGATACCAGCGGACGGGAGATACGCGCCAGTGAAATCGGTTTATTGCCTTTTATCGAGGGCGGGCGGGCCAAGGGCAGTTCACTGGTCGCTGACGGCTCCGAGCAGATCATGTTGCACTACGACCTTAGGGATTTTGGCGTTGATAATCTGCGTTCGGTCGATCTGCGGCGGACCACCGTCGAACTGTCTCTGGCGAATGATTACCGGGTTGAACTGGCTTCCGATCTGCAGACTGACGGCGAGGTCCGCAATCCCGAGCCGGTCTTTCTCACTTTCGCCCGCGCCGAGGGCAATGTCGGTGATGGCAGCAATAGTGCCCTGTTGCAAATCGATTATGCGCTGCCTACCGCCAACGAACTGGTCGGTTTCAACTGGAACCTAGCCGATTGGAAGGGGGTGTCGATGCAGGGCGAATTTGTGGTCAACCGTCGGCATGGCCTTTATCCCAGCCCCAATATTTCGCGTGGATATCAGGCTGCGGAGGAGGCTACGGCGGCCTATGGGACCTTGCTTTATCGTCGTTTCCCCTGGGCGTTGTACGCCGAAGCCTTCTCGCTCGACGACACCTATTCGACCAGTTATTGGCTGACGGAAGCCAATGGTATCATTCGCTATAAGGATCGCGTCCCGCAACTGTACGAACTGGTCGACGACGACGACGATTCGGATGCGATGGCAGAGTGGGAACGCCCGTTCCAGTCTTGGCAAGCGACGGTTTTCCCCGGTTATGACGAGAATGGCGATTTCATATACGACCACAACCAGAATCGCAACCTACAGCCCGACTACGACGAACCTTTTCTGCGCTTCCGCTCTGATCGGCCGGAATTTCTCTTTGGCTTCGATATGAACCACAATGGCACGATTGACCGCTTTGAAGACGACGATTTGCCCGACTATCCCTATCTGCGCGATCAACGCGGTTTTAACACGTATTTGCGAGTCAACGCCGGGCCGAGTATGACATTGTTATTGGGCCGGCAAAAATTGCGGTTGCTCGCCGGCGATGGACGGACTCAATCGTGGTATTTTATGTGGGCTTGGACGAGAGAGGCGCCCTCGGGTAGGCTGCGAGTCTTTGAGCACGGGGCGTTGGTCGAAGACGACATAGCCGATCCGGTCAATCAGTGGGTTCAGCCATTGGGGGCGGTGGGACGGATGCGGCGCATTGAGGATTCGTTGCCGGGGCGCGATACCTGGAAAAATACCGTGTACGCTGATTATGCGCACCAACTTGGCAGAGGAGTGCGTTTATTACATCGGGCCAAGTGGGAATATTGGCGCCAGCGCGGTGTCACGGAGGAGGTGGTGGCGCGCGACGGTCGAGTTCATTCGGGTTTCCTGGGGGTGATAAATAAGGCGGAGTGGAGCATTCCGATTGGTTTGGCCGTTTTTGAACCGCGTTTCAAAAGTGAATATCGGCAAGTACAGCCCTTTAGTCGGAGACAGCCGTCGGCGACGGTGCTCGAGGAAACGCTATTCTTAATCTGGACCCAACCGCTTTTGGCCGAAACTGTCGGCGTGGCGTACTATCCGCGCTATGGCCGACAGATATTCAATACCGAACTGCAACTCGGGTTGGAATTGACCTGGTTGCGTCTGCTCGATGGGCAATTACTCGACGTGCACAGTGATTTCAATGGCTGGACTGCAGTGGGGCAGTTTGTTAATCGAGTCGGCTATCAGGGCTATCGGCTCGCCATTCGCGCGGGTCTGCGCTTGGGGCAGCGTTCATTCGCGGATGGTGAAAAGCAACGCACTAGTTTGTTCTTTCTGTCTATCAACGCGGGGCTCTAGGCGATTATGTATGCGGTAGCGTTAGTGGTGGTGGGGTTGGCCGGCGGTCTTTGGGCTCAGCCGGTGGGCACCTTTACCCTCGGCTTGGGCGGGCGTCCTTGGCAGGGCGGTGGTGATAGCGTCGACCCGGAGGTACTGCTGCGCAATGGAGCGCGGATGGTTGTGGATACCACTAACACGCCCGAAAATGCTATTGATTTCACGCAACGACGCGGTTGGATTAGTCCGCTGTTTTTCGACCCAGAAGAAAATATCGCCTCGCGCGTTCTGCTTGAGCGGGGTCGTATCTCGTCCCCGAACTCGCTGCACGCCTCGCGCACAATCGTTAATAAATGGCTCGCAGGCACGGTCAACGGTGATCACGAGGTTGCCTATCAGCGCAAACCCACGGCGATCTTTCCCGACGCCAACGCCAATGGGATTTTGATCGTTCTCGACTTCGGTGTCTCCGTCGGGATCCACCGAGTGCGCTTTTATCCGCGCAATGCGCTGGTCGCGACGCCCTCGGCGCCTTTTCAAGACGATTTTATGCGCGGATACGAGCTGTGGATCAACGAACGAGAGACCAATACCGCGCAAAACGCGCCCGACTTTCTCATTGCTCGTGAGGCCAGTAACGAAAAGGCTATCGTCGACCTGGCCGTGCCGCCTCAATACGTCCGTCTGGTTAAGTTGCGTTCGATAGTTACGACACCTTTCGAGGTAGATGAGGTTGAGGTCTATGGCACTGGGTACCTGAGCGAAGCCGTTTACTACACCGACCTGATCGACTTGGGTGATCGAGCAACCGTCGGCCGAGTGCGTTGGTTGCAGCAAGCGGTTGGAGAGCAAGTTTTCTCCAATGTTTCACTGCGGGTCAGATCGGGCAACGACGATACCCCCGTCTTATACCGCCGAGAGGGGGAGGGCGCGTTCGGTGATACATTTATTCTGGAGGTGACTGGCGAGGAATATCATCAATTAGAGCGTTTCGAACAGGCGCCGCTGATTGACGACGAGGAGAATTGGAGCCGGTGGAAGTCAGTTGAAAATGACGCGTTGGTGACGGCGCCTGGCCCCCGGCGTTATGTGCAATTCCGCCTCGATTTTTCGGGCCGTATCTTCGACGCGCGCGAGGTGGCTCGGTTGCAATTCGACTATCTGCAGCCGCCGATCGCCGATACGTTGCGCGCCGAGGTTTTCCCCCGTCTGGCGGAGGCAGAAAAACCAGCCACTTTTCACTATGCGGTGCGGCTCAAGGCAACGGGACCGGTGCGTGGTTACGACCGCTTGGAAATTGATACTAATATACGCGTCAGTAATATTCGCGGACTGCGCGTCAATGGGCAATCGGTCGATTTTACGGTTGTCGAGAATGAACCGGAATATTTTATCGTCGATTTCTCCCTTATCGACGGCAATGACGATTTGCTCGAGTTTACTTTCGACCTGCCTATTTTCCGATTTGGCTCGACGTTTTCGGGGCGGGCATTCAATCGCCTTTGGCCGGAAGTTCCGCAGATTCTCGAACCTGGTAATGCCGTGTCTTTTGGTCCTGAAGATATTGCGGAGCTATCGGGGTTGTCGGTGGCGATTCCCCGCGCGCAAGTGGGAAAACTCGTAGGCGATATCGTGCTATCGAGCCGGTTGTTGACTCCGAATGGCGACGGGATAAATGACCAACTGGAAATCTTCTTCAATCTGTTGCAGTTGACGCTGCCGACCCCGGTGATTTTCGACTTATACGACTTGGCCGGACACAAAGTGTATACGGTCTTTGGCGAAGAGCATCGTTTGGGACCGGCGACACACCGCTGGGATGGGCGGGCAGCGGATGGGCAACGAGTGTTGCCGGGCTTGTACGTATGGGTGTTGCGGGTGAAGGCGGACTCGTTTGAAGAGCGCCATAGCGGGACGATCGCGGTGGTCTATTGAAGAAGCATGAGGGACAAATTTGGGATCGCGAAATCGATTAAAATGCAATATGCGACTGGAAGTAATTATGGTTGTCAAAGACCATGCGCTATAACAATATGAGAAAATGCCTACGACAAACTCGCCTGGCGGTCTCGCTGCTTTCACTTGTGGTGGTAGTTGCCGTTGGCGCTCAAGAATACGGTGCCCGTCTCGGTTCGGTCAAACGCGGTGGGAAGGTCTCTTTCGAACCGAAGGGCCCCGGGGTGATTTTCGATGCCCTCGACCCTGTCGTGCGTAAGTGGTATGTGCCACAGGAACTCTATACCGAATACGGTTGGCGGCAGCGCGATTATGATAATTACGCCCGTGAACTTTACCAGCGCTATGTGTCAACCGCGCTGGAAGGCGAGTATTTCTACGATATATACGGCAACTATTTGATGCGCGGTTGGTTGATTTACGATTGGCGACAGGAAAATCCGCAGCCATTCGGTAGCACGGCGGAGAAGTCGGGTCGCTTTAGCTCTTGGTTCTCTAGCCTCGTCGTGGCTTCCGACCACAAAGGCCAGTACCACTACGCCATCACGGTGGGCAACCAGATCCGGACTACGCTGACGCCGATGACCTTTTCCAAACCCCTATTCGACGGATTGCAGTGGGACTTCCTCTCCGACAAATATGCGGCGACGCTAATCCTGT
>DQLG01000858.1 GCA_015660315.1 Candidatus Latescibacterota bacterium | reverse complement strand
CGGTGAGGGTGGCCAGCGATTGGTCAGCGAGCTGAAAAGAAGCCTGTACGTGATCGTTGAGTTGGGGTTCGTCCGTGAAACGCTTGCAGGTTTGCAAGGCGTGCACGCCGACGCACTCGGCGCCGGTGAGCCAACGGACCTGGTCGACGCCGTGGCAGGCTAAATCGTGGAAAGGGCCGGTGTAGATGTCGGGGTCGAAATACCAGGGCGTGCCGGTCTCGCGGCGCATTTTGTGCGGGTGGGTCGAGATCAGGCTGGCGATCTCGCCTAGCTCGCCGTCGAGGATGGCGCGGCGCAGGGCGACAAAGGGTGGGTGGCTACGCGAGGTGAACCACATGGAGAGTTCGATGGGGTGCGCGGCGATGGCGTCGCGGATGCGCTGCCAGTCGTCGAGGGTACGGCAGAGCGGTTTGTCGCGTAGTAAGTGCACGCCGGCTTGGGCACAGGTCTCGACGAGTTCGACTTTTTTATCGTGGACCAGGCCTTCTAAGACCAGCTCGGGCTGTGCTGCGGCGAGCATCTCTTCGAGGCTATTGAAGCGGGGTATGTTGGTTTTCGCAGCGTAGCGTTCGTAGAGAGCGTCGTCTGCTTCGACGAGGCCGACAATTTCACCATTTGCTGCTGCTTGAGCGGATTGCAACATACCGCCGATATGGCCGTAGTGCACGCCCATAATGCCGATGCGCATGGAGTATCTCCTTTTACTGATGAGATGTTGGTATACGGAAGTTAAATCAGCTAGCACTCAGCGCTTCAATCTCCCTATAAAGATCTTCCGGCAACGGCCCCTGCTCAGCCGCCTGTACGCACTCTTCAATTTCCGCCGGATTGGCCGCACCGATAATGATGGTATCGGGTTCCGGTTGCGCGAGCATATAGCGCACGCCCAGCGCGGCGAGGGTGAGGCCGCTTTCTTTTTGCAGGGCATAAACGCGGCGGTAGCCTTCCACCAGGTCCGCCGTCATCCAGTTGGGCGGGTTGTCGAGCAATTCGGGTTGCGGGCGGGCGAGGCCGCGTTGGAAGATGGCGCCGATTAGTTGGGCAATGCCGCGTTGGCCAGCGATGGGCAATGCCTGCCGTGCGCCGCGGCGCAAAAGGTCGTAGTTGAAGGCCAAAAGAAAAGTGTCGACGGTGGTGTTTTGCAGCACGCGGGTCATATCCTCAGCGGAGTTGCCGCTGAGGCCGATGAAGCGGCAACGGCCGGATGCTTTGAGCTCACGCAGGACGGCCAGCGCTGGGGCGTCGTCGAAGGAATAGTCTCGTTCGGATAAGATACGGTCCGATGAAGCCGCGTCGTCGGACCACCAGTGGTGCATGTCGGCTTCGTGCAATTGTAGAGTGTCGACGTGCTTGCGGCGCAAAAGGCGCAGGTTTTCTTCGAATTGAGTAATGAGTGCCTCGCGCGAATGGAAACGCGATGGTTCGGTGAAATAACCGAGTTTGGTCGCGAGCAAGAAGTCTCCGTCGACGCCAGCAAGGGCTTCGCCGAGCACGGCCTGCGAGGCGCCGCTGCAATACATGGGAGAGGTGTCGAAATAGGTGATGCCCAAGTCCAACGCCTTGCGCACGGTGGCTACGCCATCGGCGAAGGAACGATGGGTGAGAAAGGCGCCACCCAGCCCGAGGGCGGTGTCCTTGGCGCCTGTAGTTCCGTAGTCTCGTATTTCCATTATCGCATCCCCGGGTTATTTATTTGCTGGGTCTTTGATGCGTTCTATCGGTATAACGGCCACTGCTTCGATTTCGATCAGCCAGTCGGGGTCGATCAGTTGCGCTACCTGCACCAGGGTGCTGGCCGGATAGGGCTTTGAGAAAAATTCAGCGCGCACGGCGTGGATCGCGGCGATATCAGCTACATTGGTGACGAAGACGGTGACTTTGGCGATATCGTCCATGCTACCGCCGACGGAGGCCAGCACATCGCGGATATTTTCTAAAATTTGCCGGGTTTGCGCAGCCATGTCGCCCTGGCCGACGGTGTGGCCTTCGGCGTCTTGTGAGACGTGGCCCGATATGTGCAATACGCGCCCCTCGGGCTGCCAGGCGGCGCTGGAGAAGATACCGAAGGGCTCGACGACGCCTGGTACATTAAATCCTTGTGCCATATTTGACTCCCCTTTTACCGATGGAGTATGAAGTTCAGCGGTAGGCATGTCAAGCAGTGCATTGCCAGCGTATCACACCCGTGACATATTGTGGGCTGAACCCTGTCGACGGAGATGGCATATGACAACTGAATCACAGGATGCGGCACCGGCGTTTGGATCGCCCGAACTGCGGATCCCCGATGCTTTGCGGGGACCACTCAAGGAGCATATCGAAGAGTTGCGGCAGCGCTATCTGGATATGGGTTGGGGAGGGCGCGGTGGTTTCGGAGAAAAGCCGGCGCTGGTGGTGATCGACTTGGCGCTGTGGTGGACCAAGCCGGATAAACCGCCGATGGGCAGCCATGTCGACCCGATCGTCGAGGCGACCTGCGTGTTGCTCAAGGCCGCGCGGGCGGCTGGAATCCCGATCATTTTCACGACATACGACTACGATCCAGCCGATCCTCCAACGCCGCACGAACGCAAATGCACGCCGACTATTACACCGCAAGACGCGGGGCTGATGGACTTGGATCCTCGTTTAGAACGCCGCGACGACGAGCGGATCATCCGCAAGAAATACGCCTCGGCTTTTAAAAATACAAATTTGCACGAGAATCTGACTACGCTCGGTGTTGATACGCTGATCGTCACCGGGGTGAGCACCAGCCATTGTATATACGCGACCGCCCGCGACGCGGCACATACCTTTCGCGTGGTGGTGCCCAAACAGGCGGTCGGTGAGCGCTGCGAGCTATTGCACGAGGTCAATATGCTCGATATCGACATCGATCTCGGCGATGTGATGGAGCTCGACGAAGTGGTCGGCCATATCCAGGCGCAAGACTGATGGCGATACTCAAGGGGCGCGTCGCGCTGGTTACCGGCGGGGCATCGGGCATGGGGCGGGCGATGGCTTTGGCGCTGGCCAAGGCCGGGGCGGATATCGCCTTGGGCTCGCTATTGCAGGGGGGGGCCAAGGCCGAAGGAGAGATTTCAAATTTACCCGCCCGCGATGAACTTGATAAGGTGCGGGCAGAAGTTGAAGCTTTGGGCGCGCAGTGCCTGGCGGCGGAATTGGATGTCAGCTCGGATGATTCGTGCGACGCCTTTTGCCGAGTGGTGACGGAGCGCTATGGGCAGGTGGATATTCTCGCGCACGCCGCGGGCATTACGGCCGAGGCTAAAATGGCGGGACACTTGGACCCGACTTGGCACCGGGTGATCGATGTAAATCTCAACGGGACCTATCGCATGGTGCGGCGGATCTTGCCGGGTATGCTCGAACGCGGCTGGGGGCGAATCGTGTTGATTGCCTCGACGGCGGCTTCGGTCGGCGCACCGACTTCGGGGGCGTATTGTGCGTCGAAGGCCGGAGTCGTGGGTTTGATGCGCTGTGTGGCGCTGGAAGGTGCACCGCACGGGGTGACCTGCAATAGCATTAGCCCTACTTGGGTTAATACGCAATTCGGTCGCGAGTGGATGGGCGATATTGCGCAAAACCAGGAAGGGCGCGAAGGTGAGCAGTATATCGCCGACGCAGTGGCGGCCAATCCGCAGGGTCGGTTGATTGAACCGAGCGAGATTGGCGGCTTGGCCCGGTATTTGTGCTCGGACGAGGCGGCGGGCATGACGATGCAGGACCTGACGGTTTCGGCCGGTTCCTTGTGGTAGTCTAAGAAAGGTGCAGATGACGAGCATTCCGATTACGATGTGCCACGGGATTAATCCCGATGGCGAATACCCGCTGACGATGGAACATCTCGATCAGTTAGTGCACATCGCGCACGAGTTGGGTTTTAATTCAATTGATTACAATCAGCTCGATGATTGGCGGCAGGGTGGGAATTTGCCGGCGCGGCCGATTATGTTCGATTTTGACCATCCGGCCAAGTCGATGCGCTATGAAGTCTGCGAGATACTCGCGCGTTATGGCTATAGCGGCAACCTCTTCGTCAATACGGGTTGGATGGATCCGGACGCGGAGGGGTCTGGTGAGACAACCGCGACCTGGCAGGAGTTGCGCGAGTTATTGGACTTGGGCTGGCATATCGGCGCGCATACCGTGACGCATCCAAACCTTTCGGCGCTGGTCGCGGAGGATCCGGGGGGCGAGAAATTGCAGTGGGAGCTGGAGACTTGTGATGCGACGATAAAGCAGCATCTCGGTGTGCAGCCGCGCGACTTCGCCTTTACCGGCACGAGTTGGAGCAGTGTCGCCGAAGAGAAGGTGATGGCGCGTTATCGCTTCGGGCGGCTGTGGATTGTCGGCGCGCACTACCAGGCCGATGGCGAGCAGGTTCGCTATGCCGATTTGGTCGGGGTCACAGCAGAGGATGAGGCGGATGGAGGGCCACCGCAGGCGGCGCGCTATATAACTAGAGATTCGAATCCGCACCGATTACCCTCGATGGAAATTCAATGCCCGTTGATCCACGATCCGCAGGCATTTCGCGCCTATCTCATGGGGGCGTTGGGGGTGGATGGCTGAGGTCGACGGGGAGGACGACATCTCTTCAGAGCGGGTGCCGCTAAGGCGATATGCCGAGCTTTTAGGGCACTATATGAAGCCGTACTGGCGGAGGGTGGCGTTATTGGCGCTGTGCATCTTCGCCAGTATCGGAATGAACCTGCTCATGCCGCAGATTATCCGTTATTTCATCGACGCGGCTGGCTCCGGTCGGGCGATTGAAAGCATGCTGAAGGCGGCCGGACTCTATTTGGCCATCGGCTTCGGGCGGCAATTCGTCTTTCTGGCGAGCAGCTATCTCGGGCAGGACATCGGCTGGCGGGTGACCAACCGTATGCGCGGCGACCTGGCCGAGCATTGTTTACGCCTCGACATGAATTTTCATCACAAGCGCACACCGGGCGAAATGGTCGAGCGGGTCGACGGGGATACGACCGCGTTGGCCAAGTTCTTCTCTGACTTCGTCGTCTACGTGCTCGGCAGTATGTTATTTCTGCTCGGGGTGCTCGTCTTGTTGTTTCGCGAAGACTGGCGTATCGGCCTGGCGATGAGCGTCTTCACGTTGGTGGCCTTCTTCGTCTACAATCTCACCCGCAGCATGGCGGTGCCGCACTATACCGCTGAGCGCGAAGGTTATTCGCGGCTCTACGGTTTTTTGGAAGAACGGCTTACTGGCATCGAGGATATCCGCACCAACGGGGCCAGTGGTTATATCCTCGGGCGTTTTTTTGACGTTAACCGCGACACCTACGGGCGCGTGTTGCGCTCGGAGAAGATGGGCGCGATGTTGCGTTCGGTGACCACCGTGCTTTTTACTGTAGGCCACGCGTTGGCGATGGGCATGGGCATATGGCTCTATGACCCGGACACGTTCACCGTCGGCGCGGTTTACCTGGTATTGCACTACGCCTCTATGTTGCGCATGCCGTTGTTTATGATCAGTCGCCAAATTAATGAGTTGCAAAAGGCGACGGCGGGGCTCAAGCGCATTGAAGCCTTGCAGCGGACCGAGAGTCAGATCGTCGACGGGGACGGGGATTTGCCGGCGAGCGGCGCATTGGCGGTGGATTTCTCGGGTGTTTCTTTTTCCTACTTTAAGGGCGAGCCGGTTTTGCAGGGTATTGATCTGCGCTTAGAACCGGGGCGAGTGTTGGGTTTGCTCGGGCGGACCGGCAGCGGCAAAACCACGTTGACGCGGCTGTTGTTTCGCTTTTACGATGTCGACGAAGGGTTGATCAGGGTCGGGGAGCAACCAGTGCGCGAGGTGCGCACGGACCAGTTGCGCCAGCGGGTGGGCATGGTGACCCAGGATGTGCAGATCTTCAACGCCACGGTTCGCGAGAATCTTACGCTTTTCG
>DQLG01000829.1 GCA_015660315.1 Candidatus Latescibacterota bacterium | reverse complement strand
CGCGGCGCATCATAAAGTTGATCGATTCGGCGGTGGCTAGCTCGGCGAGCATCATCAATTCGCCCTCGCCGACGGCTTCTTGCCCGTCGATGTCGGTGTCGCGCTCGTCGACAAGGACCACCATGCGGCCGTTTTGCAGATCCTCGATAACGTCTTCGATGGTGTTGAAGCCGGGCATATTCAGTATCCCATATCGCGCAGAGTCTCGAAGCTAAGCCCCGTTGATGATGGGGCTTGCCCGCCGAATAAACGTTCGACATAGCGGGCGATCACGTCGACCTCGAGGTTGATGGAATCACTGGCGCGACGATGGCTAAGAGTAGTATTATCAAATGTATGAGGTATTACGGCAACCGTAAAGGCCTCGCGCGTTACCGCGGCGACGGTCAGGCTGATCCCATCGAGGCAAACCGAACCCTTAGCGGCGATATAGCGGGTGAGTTCGGGCGGGGCGGCGACCTCGATCCGATGTTCCTGGTCTTGTTCACTGATCGTGCGAATTTGACCGATGCCGTCGACGTGTCCCAGGACCATATGGCCGCCGAGCCGTTGGTCGGCACGCAGCGCGCGTTCCAGATTGACCTCTTGCCCGACGCGGAAAGTGCCCAGCGTGGTGCAGGCGAGCGTCTCGGCTACGGTTTCGACGACAAAGCCGTCTGCATCGACAGCGACGGCGGTCTGGCAGGCCCCGTCGATATTGATGCTGTCGCCTACGGCCAAGTCGGATAACACGTGTTCGGCGGCGATCTCCAGTCGCTGAAACGCGTTTTGGCGTTCTAAGCGACGCACGCGCCCTAATTCTTCTATGAGTCCGGTGAACATGAGTATTGCACCTCGGCGGTGTAGAGTAAGTCGGGACCCAGGCGCCGGGTGCGGACTGCTGATAGGCCGATGGCCTGTGCGGCGCGTTCGACGCCCAAATCTCCGATGGCTTCGACGCCCGTGCCCATCAGACGGGGCGCCAGGTAGAACTGAACCCGATCGACGACCTGGTCGGTGAGGGCGGCGGCGGCCAGTGTGCCCCCGCCTTCGATCAGCACGGTGGTCATGCCCTCTTGTGCGGCGCGGGCAAGAGGTAGATGTAGGTCGATACGCCCATCCTCGGCGGGAAAGGTCCAGACCTCGGCCCCTTTGTGCGCATACGCTTGGCATCTGTCGGTCGGATTTTGCTCCGAGGTGACGAGGATCGCGCCGGGACGCCGGTAGATCCGGGCTTCCGGCGAAGTGCGCAAGCGGCCGTCGATGACGACGGGTCGCGGGTCGCGGCCTTTCACGTGGCGCACCGTTAAAAGGGGGTCGTCAGCTAACACCGTGCCGGCACCGACGATTACCGCGTCGACCCAGGAACGCCAACGATGCACGTGGCGGCGGGCTTCTTCGCCGGTGATCCACCGGGCGTCACCGCCTTGTGCGGCGATGCGTCCGTCGAGGGTTTGCGCCAGTTTGAGCAGGACGAGCGGCAAGCCTTGCGTGCGGTGTTTGATATAGGCGGCATTGAGTCGGTGGGCTTCGGTTTTGCAGAGACCGACTTCCACTTCGAGGCCCGCTGCTTTGAGTTTGGCAAAACTCTTGCCCGCGACGCGTTCATCGGGGTCTTGCATAGCGCAGTAGACGCGTTTGATGCCGGCGGCGAGCACGGCTTCGGCGCAAGGGGGGGTGCGGCCGTGGAAGGAACAGGGCTCCAAGGTGACATAGAGATCCGCGCCGTGTGAATGTTCACCGGCTTTGGCGAAGGCGTTGACCTCGGCGTGCGGGCCACCGACGTGCAGGTGGGCGCCCTCGCCGACGATGCGGTCGTCGCGGACTACGACGGCGCCGACCAGCGGGTTGGGGCTGACTTTACCACGACCCCGTTCCGCGACGCGCAGGGCGCGACGCATATACTGTAGGTGGTCGGTCATTTGATCTCGACGACGATCTGCCGTACGCCGACATTGCCGAGTGCGTCGAAGACCTGCACGGAGATCACGTGTTCGCCCGGCGTCAGATCCTCAACGGTGAAGCGCGCTTTTTCGTCGCGGCCGTCGAAGACGCCGTCGAGCGGGCCGATCGGGTGTTGCGGGTCGTTGTAGTCGACGGTGTAGTAGGCTTTTTGCACGCCCGAGATTCGATCGCTGATCGCGACGTCGACAACGACCCCGTGTGCGCCGGTCTCCGCGTCGAGTTCGATCGCCGGGGGGCTATTGTCGATGGCGAAAGGGGCGCTTTCGCGTTCGTCGTGCAAGCTTTGGCCCGGCGGGTTGTCCGCGCGATCCGAGGCTACCAGCTTTAGCCGTGTCCATCCTTCGGGCATCGACTCTGTGTCCCACATGACCGAGGTCTGTGCGAGATTCTCTTGCACCTGCTTCCATTCCCGTTGGTCCTCGCCTTTGAGATACAGATCGTAAACGAGTTCGTCTTCGTTGGGGTCAGCGGCCTGCCAACGCACCAGCCGCAGGCTTTTCGCCTGCGGGGGGCGATTGCTGCCGAGCGGGCCTTGTACCACAGGCTGCGTGCCCTGGGCTTGGCCTCCGGGGCCGCTCTGTTGGTTGCGAAAGGGAAAGGTCTGCAGTTCGGTAATGCGCGGCTTGAGATTGGCCTGCACGCCGCGCACGGCGATCCAGTCAAGCCTGGGGCTGGTCTCTCGGAGTGTGGATTCGAGTTCGACCCGGTATTGTATAAAGCGCGCCGGAGGGCTGGTGATCGTCTGGCCGCTTTGTTCTAATGGAGCGGACCACGGGCTCCAGGTATCGTCCGGTTCTCCGCCATTGCCGGTGCGGGTCTGCACGACCATACGGGTGTCCTTGGGCCGGTTGCCGCGCCAATCGAGCGTGCCCCAGCGCGTGTGCAGCGCGAAGTCTTCGACGGCCGATTCAAAGTGGCCTTGCAGTCGCGCTGATCCGGGCAGTTTGGCGATCACGGCTTTTTGTGTCCCGCCTAGATAGAGGTTGCCTTCTCGGTCGAATAAGAGCGTGCCGGGAGCGAAGTCTTCGAATTGCACGGCCAGTTCGGTTTGGCCACTGGCGTCCATGCGCAATAGCCGCGTCGGGTTGGAAGTGCTCAGCGCCAGGCGCTCGCCAGCGGCGAGGTCGACGCGTTTGCTATCGGTACTTTGCCAGATGGGGTAGACCGCGCCTCCTTCTTCAAGGCGGTAGACGGCGGCGAATACCTCGGCTTGTTCGTCGTCTTTGGGCAGCCCGGGTATGGCGCTGGCGAAGAGCTGGCCTTGCGCGTCAGCGGCTAGATCGTGGATCTCCTCTTGCGCGGCCTCGAAGAGCAAGCGGCTTTGGCCCGCGGTGTCGATCTCGTAGATACGGCCCTTGCTCGCCGTGCCCGCTAAGAGGCGATCGCCGTGGGCGAGCAGGCTCATGACGTGGCGATCGTCTGGGTCGAAGAGGACTTCGTGCGATCCGTCCTTGGCGATTTTGAGCACTTGGCCGGGTTCGCCGGTGGCCGCGTGCAGTTGGCCGTCGACAAAGGCGAGGTCCCACACATAATGGCTGCCGGTTTGCGCGAATGTTTCGCTTTGGCCTTTGGCGTTGATTTTGTAGATCAGGCCGTCGGGGGCCGAGCCGGCGTAGAGCGCGCCATCGGGGCCTACGAGCAAGGTGTGCAGGACGAGTTCCGGCGAGTCGAAGAGCAAGCGGGCCTGGCCTTCG
>DQLG01000025.1 GCA_015660315.1 Candidatus Latescibacterota bacterium | reverse complement strand
CCGGTCGATCTGATCGATCTGGCGATGGGCATGGCTCACAAAGCGGACGATCTCTTTCTGCTCGACCGACTCGTCCAGACCACTGGCCAGTTGCCGGAGCGTTTCCTCCGCTCGTTCGACCAAAGAGGCGGCTAAATCCAGATAAGCCTGATAGCTCTGGCGGATCTCTTTTTCTTGAGCCGCCTGCTTCCCCTTTTGAACCCGGCGCAACGCCCGCTTAACGTGGCCCAGATTATACCGATACCTTACCCCATCCCCCAAGCCCCAAACGCCGGTTTACGCGACCACAGGCAATGATCAGCTTCCGCAGGGCATCCCACAACAGCGTGATATCGGTGGGGTAATGCACATCCGTTTCCACCACAAATGAATCGCACCGTTCCTTCAATATTTCTTCTGGCCCCGTTTCTTCCACACTAGCTCAGAGATTGCACTTACAAGTTGAATTCAAGTAGTCAAAAACAGGCGAAAGCAGGTAAAAGCAGGCAAACCAGCTTATTTTATCCTATCTTTCACAAATACACGTCTGTTAACTCCAGATCAATAGGACCAATGTTATGAGCGACCGACCGGCGATTGAAATTTACTCGATCGGCACCGAGCTTTTGAACGGCCAGATTCAGGATACCAACTCCTTTTGGATGGCGCAGCAGATTACGGCGCTGGGTGGTTATGTGCGGCGGATCTCGATTCTTGATGATGATATGAACGAGATGACGAGCGTGCTGAAGGATGCCTGTAGCCGAGGGACTCGGGTGGTGATTACCACTGGCGGGCTTGGGCCGACCCCCGACGATATGACGGTTGAGGCGATCGCCAGGATTATAGGGGTCGGCACGGAAGTCGACGAGAGTCTAGTCGGGCGCTATATGGAGAGCCGCAGCATAGAGAAACGCGAAGATGTCAGCGAGGGGCTGGTCAAGATGGCGACCAAACCCGAGGGCACGATCGCCCATCCCAACCCCGCAGGCGTGGCGCCTTGTGTGGAATCACAACTCGGCGATACGACGATCTACAGTTTGCCCGGCCCGCCGCGCGAGGTCGAGGCGCTCTTTCGGCAATCTGTGGAAGGCGCGCTGGCCGATATCTACGACGATATCCGGCTATCGCTCAGGGTGGTCGTAAACTTGCCCGAGTCGCAGTGTGGGCCACTCTTGCACAGCGTCATGGAAATCTGCCCCAATACCTACCTCAAGGCCTTTGTCGCGTTGAGCGAGCGCACTTGTGACGGCCAGCGTTTGCCGGTGGATATCGTGGCTTGGGCCAAGGACGAAGAACAGGCGCAGGCCTTGCTCGAGAAGGCGTTGGCAGAATTCCAGGCCCAAGTGCGTGAGAAAGGTAGCGAGGTCGAGGTCGTCACCGACTAGCTCATGAGCTTACTGCACGCCAAAGACCTGATCCAGTATGAGGATGAGGGTTATCTGATTATGCGCGAGGCCTTCTCACCCGAGCGGGTCAAGGCCTTGCACATGGCGGTAATCTCTATGATTGATCGTGGATTAGAAGGTGCGTGCGAGCTCAAATGGATCGATCGCGACAAGCGGTTACCGGCGCGCACAGGACATATGCTGCATCCCGATAAATACGATCCGGCCTGGGCCGAGTGGTTGGCCGAGGACCTGGTGTTCTATATCGACGCGCTGGTCGGCGGCCCGGCGCGGCACAGCCTCTTCGGCATGCTGGCCGGCGGCGGCGGCCAATCCTACCGCCAGGCCTGGCACCGTGATATCGGCAAACCCGGCGCAGAAGACGAGATGGATTTCCTGGCGCGTTTCCAGGGGCAATTCGTGCAATTCAACGCCCCGTTGGTGTCGGGCGATAGCTACCTGCAGATCGTGCCCGGCAGCCATCTGCGGGTATCGACCGATAGCGAATTGTTGACGGCGCAGGACGGTGCTGCGGCTGAGATCGAGGATATGCCCGACGCGATGGTAGTGGAGTTGGAGCCGGGCGATATTGTCTTCTACAACGCTAACCTCTGGCACCGCGGCTTTAATCCAGAGGGCAAGAAACGCTGGACGCTGCACTGTGCTTTCTGGCAACAGGACTATATGGTGATGAGTCACGAGTACGGTCAGCGTGTGGAGCTGATGGCGGAAGGGCATATCGAGCGCATGCCCGAAAAGACGGCAGAGTATGTGCGGCGTTATTTGGCGAAGTATCCGGAGGCGAATCCGCCGAGTCTATTAGACATTTAGGGGCTCTACTCGTGAATCCACGTTTTTTCTGTTCCAGCGTCCTGAACATTCAATCTATCCCGACTCGCTTAGATCCTCGACCGTCAGCCCCGATGCCGTAGCCGCTGCTTTCAGTTATAGGTCGGCGGTGACCAAGGCCAATTGGTCTGTCGCTGATCACGAGTCGTGCACCTTCCAGCCGACGAACAAGCCGTCGGCGCCATTACCTCCACCGATATTGTGCGACCAGATGCTGCGCCGCAATCCACCGCC
The DNA here is from genome assembly GCA_015660315.1 of Candidatus Latescibacterota bacterium. Taxonomy (GTDB): domain Bacteria; phylum Latescibacterota; class UBA2968; order UBA8231; family UBA8231. The sequence continues at coordinate 2,525 of DQLG01000025.1, read as the reverse complement.
TGGATGGAAGCCGTTGCTGCTGTTGCCGTGGGTTTATTAGTGCGTCACTTGTACGTCGGCGGCGAAAAATTTGCCGGGTGTTCGATCAGCGCAACGAGGCCGGTGTTCTTGCAACAACGCGCAGACGGCGTCGGCTTGGAAGAATTTGCGCAGATCCTTGGCCTGTTTTTTCAGGTGATCTAGGTTGGGATGGGACGGGAGTGCGGCGGCCCCAGAGCCCTCTTTAAAATACGCCCGTTAGCCCAGCGACTTCCGCGCCTTGTCGAGAGCGTCGTAGCAGAATTGTGCGGTGGCCCAGGCGTCATAGCCTTCGACATTCCAGATCTGGCCGGTAACCTCCGGGCAGACGTAGCGATCCCAACCGGCGTCGACAATGGCTTTGAAATAGGCGTCAATATCTAGTTCGCCGTCGCCGGGCAACTGATAGCGGACCTTGTTTTGCTCGTCACGATAGCCGCCCTTGATATGGTTGTGCACCGCGTATGGGAGATTGAGGTCGATCGAGTGCTGCAGGTCGATGCCGTCGACCCAGAAGTGGCTATAGTCGAAGTTGAGTCCGAGGTGCTCGTGTTTGGTCTGCTCCATCAGCCAGACGGCTTTTTCAGGCGTTTCGAAGTCACTGCCGGCGTGTGGCTCGATGGCGACGATGGCGTCGTACTCGGCGGCTATATCGGCGACTTCTAGGACTAGTTCGACGATGCGATCTTTGCCGGTGTCCCAAGTGGGCTGCGGGTGGCCGAGGGTGGTGCTGACGACCATGGGATTGTCGTCGATGCGCAGCTCGCGGCTCAGTTCGAAGGTTGCCTTGAATTGTGCGAGTTGCGCCGCGCGACCTTCGCCTTCGACACAGGGCGAAAGCAGCGCCATCAACGCCGGGGTCGGCCAGCCGAGCTTATGGAAGAGGTCGGCGAGTTTTTTGCGCGCGGCAGCGTCCATGCTCGCCGGCTCGGTCGGCCAACTAGGGGAGACGGCGATTTCCATGCCCTCGTAGCCCATATCCTTTAGGCGCGGCAGAGCTTCGAAGACGTCGAGTTGTTTCATGCCGTAGGTACTGTAGTAGAGTTTCATGGTGTGGTCTCCTGTAGCGCGACTCGGTGATAAGTAGCTCGATCTAGTTTTATCCGGTGGTCGGGGCAAAGATAAGCGGTATGTGCCGTCGGGGCGAGTCTTTAGTCGTCGGCGCGTGCGCCGACGAGTTTCGGCGATGGTGTGGCGGATTTGGGCCATATTGAAGGGCTTGCGCACGTAGCTATCAAAGGGCTGTCGGCGCGGGTTGTCCTCTTTGAGGTTCCAGCCGGTGATCAACAGGGTCGCGAGTTTGGGGCCTGCTCTTTGAAAAGCCGCGCCAACTCGTCGCCAGGTTTGCGGGGATGCCGAGATCGACGATCAGCAAATCGAAGGCACCGGGGGCGAAGTGCTCGATGGGTCCTCCAGCCCGTAGACGTGCAGATCGGGTGAAGCATTGATAGTTGGTGCAGGGCTGCAAGCACTTGCCTGCTCGGGCAATCCCGCTCCCAAACCTCAGGCTAGCTTGAGCAATGACGCAGAGGATGTTTATAATGTAGGGGTATTGGTGTGTTACACCGATCATAAAAATTGAGGGTAAAAGGAGGGCAATGTATGCTTAAGCGTAGATACGGAAATAAAGAAGATGAGCTGTCGATTTTGGGGTTTGGGGGGATTATGGTCCGGGATACGGAGCCTTCGGAAGCCGACGAATTAGTGGGTAGGGGGATTGATAGCGGGATTAATTATTTTGATATCGCGCCGGGCTATGGCAATGCGGAGGAGAAGCTGGGCCCGGCGTTGCAGCGATACAGAAACGATGTCTTCTTGGCGTGTAAGACGGGCAAGCGAGACGCGGCGGGGGCGCAGGAGGAACTGGAGCGGTCGTTGCTGCGAATGCGGACGGACCATTTTGATTTGTATCAGTTGCACGGGATGACGACGGATGAGGACTTTGCCGAGGCGACGGGGCCGGGCGGTGCATTGGAGACTTTTGTCCGCGCGCGCGAAGAAGGTAAGGTGCGCTATTTGGGTTTTTCGGCGCATTCGGCTGAGTGCGCGTTGGCGCTGTTGGATTACTTTGATTTCGACTCGGTGCTTTTCCCGATTAACTGGGCGCATTTTCTCAACGGGAATTTTGGGCCGCAGGTAGTGGAGAAGGCCGAGGAAAAAGGCGCGGCAGTGCTGGCGCTGAAGGCGATGGCCTATGGCAAGGTCGCGCCAGAGGCGGAAAGACCTTTTGCCAAATGCTGGTATCAGCCGATTGAAGAGCCGGAGTTGCAGGATCTGGCATTGCGTTATTCGTTGAGTCAGCCGATCGTCGCGGCGCTGCCGCCGGGGGCGGAGGATTTTTTTGCGCGGGCTATTGAGATTGCGGAGGGGTTTGTGCCGGTGACCGAGAGTGAGGTGGAGGTGTTGCGGGGGCAGGCGGGGGAGCCGTTGCAGATGTTTCGGCTGGCGGAGGCGGGGGGTTTTCCGGGGATTCTCTAGCGGCGGGTGGACGGGGAATAACCTCAGAT
>DQLG01000503.1 GCA_015660315.1 Candidatus Latescibacterota bacterium | reverse complement strand
TATCTGGTGTGCCGATATCCGCATTTTTATTATGGCGCTGATCGCCAACGGACTGAAACTCGTCGAGGATATGGACCGTCGCAGTCGACGTATGGGCTTGTGGGGGGTCTATCTGTCTATTTTCATCGGCGCGGTCGGGTCGTGCTGGATGGTGGTGCATATGGCCTACCGCCACGGGGGGATCAACCTAGTCGGATGGTTTTTCAAAGGGGGCCCGTCGACGGTCTACAACTACGCGGTACTCGGTCTAGAGCCGGCGGGTGTCGCTTGGGACGGGTTGGCTTTTTTCGTTGGCGGCGGTGCGGCGATGGTGGCCTTGATGTGGGCTAGGCAGCACTTATTGTGGTGGCCCTTGCACCCGCTGGGTTTTGCTGTGGCAGCCAATCATTTGATGGACAAGATCTGGTTCAGCATTTTTATCGCCTGGGCGATTAAGGCGATCGTATTGCGGTATGGCGGGCCGGCGAGCTATACCGCGAGCGTGCGCTTTTTCTTGGGGCTGATCATGGGCGAGACCTTGTGCAATGGTTTGTGGGTGGTGATTGACTATTTCACGGGCAAGACTGGGAATATCGTCTTTATCCTTGGTTGATGCGCATCGTTGGGTAGCTATTGGTATGCTTTGTATTGCTCAGTGTCCATGGGCAGAATTCGAAGAGGAGATGTCTTGTTTTTGGTTGCTTGGATAAAAAAGAGGCGTATGGGGGATATCCGCTTTAGCCGTCTTGTGATTTGCGTTTTTTATGGCCATCACCTGTAATGGTCGGGACGAGCAACAGCAAGGGGTGGTGGCTAAGGTCGAGTAGGATTTTCGTTGCGTAACAACGCCGATCCCCCCGATACCAAGATCACCTTTCGCGCCCTAGCCGTCGGTGTATTGATCGCCGCCCTGTTAGGTATTGGGGCTCCGTATGAGAATCTGATTATTTCGGGTTCGCCCTTGCATCTCGATTATAGCACGCCCGCAGCTGTCGTCCTCTTTTTTCTCTTCTTTGTCTTCGTCAACCCGCTGCTGGGTTTTTTACGCCGTAAATGGCTCTTTTCCAAGATCGAACTAGTCACTATTTACATCATGGGAGCGGTAGCTTGCACCATTCCCACCATCGGTCTGGTCTGTATTCTCATCCCACATATCTCCGCTGGTTCGTATTACGCTACTCCGGAAAATGAGTGGGCGAGCAAAACCCTGCCCTATGTTCCTTCTTGGTTGCGAGTGAGCGACGAACAGGCGATCAAGTTTTTCTACGAGGGCTTGCCCAGCGGTGAGACCGTGCCGTGGGAAGCGTGGTTACAGCCGATGGCGGCTTGGACAGTGCTGGTCATCGCTTTTTTTGCGGCGATGACGGCGATGATGGTGATCGTCAGGAAGCAGTGGCTTGAACACGAGCGGTTGAGTTTTCCCCTTGTGCAAGTGCCCATCGCGATGATTGGCGAAGAGGGGGAGCAGCAAGGGCTAATCAGCGATTTCTTTAAAAATCCGGTGGTTTGGATCGGTATTCTTGTTCCCGTTCTGCTCTATAGCCAGCGCGCGCTGCACAATTATTTTCCGATCATTCCGGAGGGCATGCCGATCTCCGAGTCGTATTATTTTTGGAACAATAAGTTTCGCTTGCGGCTCTCGCTCAGTTACGCGGTAGTGGGTTTTGGCTATTTATTGAGCGTCAAACTTGGCTTCAGCCTGTGGTTTTTGGGTCTGTTGACCATGTTTGAGCACGCGGCGCTGCACCATTTCGGCCTTTCCGGAACCGATCGGGTAGTCGGCTCGTCGCTGGGCTCGTCCAATTTGCTTTATCAGGGTTTTGGCGCGTTGGTGATGTTGACCGCCAGTTCGATTTGGGTCGGTCGTCGGCACCTGCTGGAGGTTGCCAGTTCTCTGTGGACTTCATCGTCGAGCCTCGATGACGAGCGAGAGATACTGTCTCTTCGCCAGGCTGCGTGGCTATTGCTCGTCAGCGCCGTGACAATAACGGTTTGGTGCGGCTTGTCGGGGATGAGCTGGTGGTTGGCCCCGGTTTTTCTATTAGTGGTTTTTATGTTGATGTTCGGCATCACCCGCATCGTCGCGGAAGGGGGCTTGGCGGTAAGCAAGCCAACGATGATGCCCAACGACGTTATGGTCGGGGCCTTTGGGTCCAGCGTGCTCGGACCGGGCAATATCGGCGCCTTGGGTATGACCTATCCATGGGCTGGGCAGATGCGGACGACGATGATGGCGGCGGTGATCCACGGGCTCAAGCTGGCCGAAACCTATGCTATGTCCCACCGGCACCGCCTCTTTTTTGGCATTATGCTGGCCGGGTTAGTCGCCTTCGCTGCCGCTGTGGTTACGGTCTTGCTCACTGGTTATCAGTACGGGGCGTTGAACCTCAGCGTGTGGTTTTTCGGGGTGGGATCAGCTACGGCGCCCTATAGCTTTATTGATTACCATATTTCCAATCCCCTGCCGGCTAGTGACTCTTTTTATTCGCTGACGGTAATCGGCGGTCTAGTGCAATTGCTATTGGCGTTAGCCAATGCACGTTTTCTATGGTGGCCGATTCATCCAATCGCCTTTCCAGTCAGCGCTTATTGGACTACCCATCATCTGATGCCGAGTATCTTTTTGGCCTGGATCGTCAAAAGCGTAGTGTTGCACTATGGCGGCGTGGTATTATATCGCAAAATCAAGCCTTTTTTCTTGGGGTTGATTCTGGGACACTACGTGGCGGGGGGCTTGTGGATACTGATTGACGCTTTTACCGGGATGACTGGGAATCACCTCTTTTATTGGTAGCCCCTTCGGTTGCGAGTACTTGGCCCTTGCCAGGAAATTGAGTATGGCATACCATAACAATGCTTGAGGTGTCGACTCTGACGGTGTGCAAGGTCGACCGATTTACCGCTTAGAAATTCGCGAGCGTCGATAAGGCAGGCTCCGGGCGATATCCGCAATTGGCTATAGTCATAGATCCTCAAATGCGTCTTGTAATAAACCCTAATAGGTATACCGATATTGCCGCAGTGCGCTCGGTTGCCGATGGAGAATATATTTGTGATTGACCACGCCCTAGTGCTGGCTGCCGGTCATGGCTCCCGCCTGCGGGATCACGTTGCGGTTCCACACAAGGCTTTGGTACCGCTTGAAGGCGAACCGCTGTTATTGCGCACTTGCCGGATGCTGGATCGACTCGGTCTGCGGGAAATTACCATTGTCACGGGACACGAGGGCGCGGCATTGCGCTCTGCTATAGAGGGCGCCAGCGGGCTTGAGGCCAAGCTGGGTTTTGTCGAGAATTCCGATTGGCGGCTGGCCAATGGTTTGTCGGTACTGGCGGCGGCGGATGTGCTGGAGCGGGATTATCTACTGCTGATGGCCGATCATCTTTTGGATCCAGAGATGATCGCGGGCATGTGTCGCGCCGAATTGGTGGCGGGCGAAGTGGTGTTGGCAGTGGATCGAAAACTCGACACGATCTACGATATGGACGATGCGACCAAGGTGCGGCTCGAAGGCGAGCGGATTGTCGAGATCGGCAAGGAGATCACCGACTACAATGCCATCGACACCGGGCTTTTCGCCTGTGGCGCCGCGCTGGTGGCCTGCCTGGCTGAGGTGCGGGCGCAGCAGGGCGACGCCAGTCTGACCGACGGGATGCGTGTGTTGATCGAACGGAAAAAGTTCCGTGCGCTAGATATCGGGCCGTCCTGGTGGCAAGACGTCGATACGCCAGGGGCGTTGGCGCATGGGGCGAAACTGTTACAGGCGAATATGGGCGGGGGCGTTTCTTAGAGCGCATGCGCCTTCCGCCGCTATCGAGAATTCTGAGGCCCAATCCCTGGTTTTCGGTTTTGGCATCTCGCTCTAGTCGCACGACCTGTGATTGCCCTCTTATCCGCAATTCCTGCGCATCCGTATTAATGATCAGTTCGAATTCGCAGAGGGAATCAACCGGCAAAAGTTCCTCGCAGTTGGCAAACATGCCGGAAGAAGAGATATCCCGAACCTTGCCATGGGCGACATCTTTAGGCGTGTGAATTACTATTTTCGTATCCACGGGCAATCGAGGGTGTCTGCGTTGCTCTTCGCTGCTCATTGTTATGTCACTTCTCCCAATCGCGTTGGGGGCACGGTATTTTTTACAGGCAACCAGGTCGTTCGCACTGGTCGGATGTAATATATTGTATAATATAAACTTATATGAAAGTTGATGTGTCTTTCACTCAGGCGATGGCCTGCGTTTCAACATAAAATGCTCGTTAGTTCATACCATCTCGTGCGTCGGACTGTGGTTCCAGTTTGGGGTCGGTTCTGAAGGGGGCGTAGTGGCCTTCGAAATGGGCAAAGCTATTCATCTCACTCGTCATATAAATATGTTTAGTACGATCTAGCGCATTAGCGGCGCCGTAGTGGTTGCCGTCTTTATCCATGGCGATTAGGTGGATGCCCCGGTGGCGGTCGCCGACTAGGGCGTCGAGATCTTCCATCGCCTCACGGCAGGCCTCTTCAACGGACATTCCCATCTTCATATAGAGCACAGTACTGCGGGCGCTGCCGGCGCGAATCGCGATTTCGCCCATGCCGGTGCAGGCGGCGGCTCCGTATCGATTATCGGCGTAATTACCGGCCCCAATAACACACGAATCACTGAGGCGGCCAGGGTACTTCAAGCCAAGGCCGCTGGTACTCACACCGGTGCAGATATTGCCCTGTTTATCGCGGGCAATGAAGTTGACTGTACCGAGAATCTTTGCGGTGTAGCAGGCTAAGCGACCAATATGACGCAGTTCACGTGCCTGTTGGAGTTGTGCGGGGTCACTGATCCCCAGATATTCCCAGAGGCTATTTTGCCAATCTGCTCGGGCTTGATCGGTTAATAGAGCGGTCTTCTCGAAGCCCATTTCAGCCGCGAAGCGCTCGGCACCGGCACCGACCAGAAAAACATGCCAGAGCTCTTCCATAACTTTACGGGCGATCGAGATCGGATGCTCGTAGCCCTTTAGCGAACCTACTGCGCCAGCTTGCAAGGTGGCGCCGTCCATGATCGTAGCATCCAACTCGACTTCACCCAGCAAGTTCGGCATACCGCTCAAACCAACCCCATGGTCATCTGGATTGCTTTCCACGTGTTGAATGCCCTCCTCGACTGCATCGATCGCACTGCCACCATCCCGCAACGCCTGTACGGCCTGACGGATGCCGACATCGCCGCCGCTACTGGCAATGACAATCATCTGTCTGCTCCTTTTCGGTCTCTTTGTGAAAACGACTGAAATGGGTGAAGTTTTTTATCGCCTTAGACAAATATAGCGCCAATAATTCAATAGGCGATGTGGACTAGCCGCGTAAGGTGATTGTCTCGGTCATCCGCCTCGACCTCGATCCGGCAAAGATAGATCCCTGGCGCCACGGCTTGGCCGTCCAGAT
>DQLG01000028.1 GCA_015660315.1 Candidatus Latescibacterota bacterium | reverse complement strand
GGGTTATTGCTCTTTTTGGGGCTGCGGCATATGGCGCAGCGCGAAAGGCTGTTGTCGTGAAAGGAGGCAATGTGAATCGCCGCAAGTGGGGTCTGATTTTCGCGCTCTATTGGCTGGTAATGGGTGTGGCCTGGGCACAGGAGTTACAGGTGCTTCGGCTCGGTATTGACGACTGTGTCGCGATCGCGCTAGAACAGAGCGCACAAGTGGTCCAGGGCCGCTTCAATGTCGAGTCGGCGGCAATACAGGTCGAAAACGCGCGCAACGCATTTTTGCCGTCAATGAGTACCTCCTACGGAATGTCACGCAGTCTTTCTGGTCCGCGCGAAGGGGCTTTTGTCGATCCGGCGACCGGCGAGATTACGTCCACTTTGGGCGAGAGCAGTACCAGCGGCTCGCAATCGCTGGGTGCCAGCTTCGGCATGGACCTCTACAGACCCAGTAACTGGGTTGGGCTAGCATCGAGCAAGTTGGCGCGCAAGGCGGCGAAGATGGATCTCAGCGCCAGTCAGCAACAGGCGGTCTTCGAGGTCAAACAGGGTTATTTCAGTCTATTGCAGGCGATCGAGTTGATGGCGGTGCAGGCCGAGCAGGTGAGCGTGTCGGAGGAGGATCTGCGCCGGGCCGAGACGCTCTTCGAGATCCGTTCGGTGCCGCTTTCCGATGTGTTGACCTCGCGGGCGGCACTAGCTAGCGCACGAGCGACGATGATTGACCGGGAAAATAACGTCGAGTTGACTAGGGCGGATCTGGCTTTCGCGATGGGCTTGCGGACCTATGCGAAAATTGAGCCGCAAAAAAACGACTTCTCCATAGTGCCGCTGACATTGACCTATGAAGAGGTCTTGGCGCACGCACTACAGCATCGCCCCGACCTGCGTTCGCGGAAGTTTTTGATGCTGCAGGCACGGGAAGACCTGAAGGGCACGCGCTATGAGCTATTGCACCCGACGGTGAGTATGAGCACCGGTTATTCGTGGCAGCTGCGGGCGGACGAAGAATTTCAGGGCCCGGAGGATCTCTTTCTTAAAAATTACGGTTATAGCTTGAGTATGAGCGTTAGCCTGCCGGTGTTCAATCGCTTCAGTACGCAAAACTCGATCAAATCGCAGAAGCTGAGCTATCGGCAGAGTATGGAGGATTTACAGCAGGCCCAACGGCAGGTGGCACTGGATATCCGCCGGGCTTTTTTGAATATCGAACTGTATCGCCGCAGTATCGAGGCCAACCAAATTGCGGTAAGCGACGCCGAGGAGAGTTATAAGCTGGCGCAGGAACGCTATGCGCTGGCCACCGGGACGCAACTCGAGCGGCTCGAAGCGCAGTCGAGCCTCTTCGCGACGCGCAACGACCTGGTTCAGGCGCAGTTCAACTACCATATTCAGTTGGCGCAGTTGGATCAGGCGATGGGCAGACCTTTTGCTGTGAGCGGAAAATGAGCGCGGAGGATAATGTGAACTATCGACGGTTGTTATTGGCTTTGCTGCTGACATTGGTCTCACTCGGAGGCGCGTGGGCAGAGGGGCCGTTTTTCTCTAAAAAGTTCTACGGTTATACCGCATTGGGCGCCAGTGGCTGGTTGTTTAGCGAAGTCTATGCAGCGCGGCAGAATGCCAATGACGCCTATGACCGCTATAAGCGCGCTGGGACCAGCGGCGATGCGCAGACTTTTTATGATGAGAGCCGACGTTTTGATACGCGGGTCGTGGTGCTGGGGGCTCTCGGCGTGGGGGCGCTGACCTGGTCGGTGCGGCTATTGCGCGGCGAAGAGCGAAAGCAGTTGCCGCCGCCGCCCTCGTTGCAGATTAAGGGAGTTGATATTGATATCGGCGGTGATTTGCTGGGTAGGCGAGTGCAGATGACCTTAAAGAAGGATTTCTAAATTGCGACGGTATGTCCAGGCTTTCTTGATCGTTGCCTTGCTCTATGTGCCGCCGGCATACGCTGAGCAGCATGAAACACAAGGCTGGCTGACGTCGCGCCAGGCATGGAGCATGGCCCTGTTCAGCGGCGGTGTGGTGTTGCTGAAAAAGAGTTGGGATTTTCACCGCCAGGCGGACGAGTCCTACGCACTCTATCGCAAGGCAACGACGGGCCCGGAGACTGAGCTCTTTTTCGAGCGTGCCGACAATCGTGACACCAAGAGCCAGATGAGTTGGATGGCGGCGGCGGCCTTCGCCTTGGCGGGTTGGCAGATGTTGGCGTCTGGCGATAAAGAAGGCACGCAGGCGTCGTTCGGGGGAAATCTGCAGTTGGTAGGAGTGGAGATTGCGCCGGAGTTGGAATGGAGGGATAGGCGTGTTGTGTTGCAGTTCAAACGCCGATTCTTTTGAAGTGTATTTGGGCAAACTGCTCGCGATATCATCGACAGTCAAGTAATTTCCGCACAAGACTGAGCAATTTTATAGTAACGGATTTAACATAATAAATGAAGAGTTTATGAGATTTTTAAGAGTCGGACTGATGTTTTGCGGTGTGCTTTTGCTGATGACCGAAGTTCACGCGCAACGGCGCGGTTGGGGGTCTCGACCTTCGCCGGAAATTGGAGTGCGCGGTGGTCGCGATTACGATCTCGATATTTGGAGCGCCGGCGGACAATTTCGTTTGCCGCTTGGTCGCCAAGGTCGCATGCAACTGGTGCCGAGTGGTGATGTCTTTTTCGCTGAGGGCGAGGCCGATTGGCAGGCCAATGCCGATTTGCTCTACGGTCCGGGGCGGCGCGGCGGTCTTTATTTTGGTGGTGGTATGGGTTATAGCAATAGAACGGGTGTGCAGGAGCGGGTGGTAAACCGCATTGTCGGTTTGCGGCTGTCGGAGCGTTTGTATCTCGAAAATCGCTGGACCAGTATCGATGGCAGAAACCTGTTCCGGATGGTGGTGGGGTATAATCTCTCGCTGGGCAAGCGCCGGGATTCGGCGCCGGGTATTTTTGACGCGCTAGCGCCGGGGCTGTCGGATAATTGAAGTGTCACCGATTGATCCGGTTGGTGCATCAGCTGCGATGGGAATGCGGCCTTTGCTTGGGAGAGTCGGCTCATCGCCCTTATTTCCTCGCCGCTGCTTGTCGCAACCTACCAACGTATTGGCAAAGATTATTCTCCGTACGTGCAATGAGAGGTGTAGGGGGTATTTTAATTCGCTCACTCGATGATGGGCAAAGCCGTCTATGATTCGCCGTCGCGTGTGAGTCTCTCTGTCCTATTGGGTAGTCGCTGTGGCGGTGGCGGTAATCGATGTAGAATCCCGCAGTAACTTCGACGTGTTAGAAGGTTTCTATCGCGCGGAAATTATTTTGTCGTTGCACGCAGAGCAGCAAATCTCCGCGCTCGACCTCGATCTCGACTATATCGGCGACGACTTCGTTGGAGATACCGTCGCGGAGACCCGGGACTAGGCTCTCGTTTTGCAAGGCGAATTTCAAGCCAGTCGTGGTGATGCCTTCGACGGGACCATTGAGCGGGCAGAGGGAGATTTTTTGGCCGATGGTGGCGCGGAAGCGGATGCGTTGGCCGATGAGGCGCAGGTCGCAATACTCGTCGACAATGCGCAGCGCGATTTGCTCGGCGAAAGTCTTGAACACGCTCAAATTCCACAGCAGATGGTCGGTGCGTCTACCGGTGAAACCGAGCAGGACGGCCTCGCTGATGCCGAGATCGACGGCGTGGCGCAGGACTTTCTCGATATCGGTGCCGGTGTTGTCGGCAGCGACTCGGATGATATGCTCCGGATCGACACCCGCTGAGCTTTTGCGGCTGACCGAGTCTAGGTCGCCGACGATATAGTCCGGAACGAGGCCATAACGCCTGGCGGTATCGGCACCGCCGTCGGCGCATAATAATAACATATCCCCACCAATAAGCTCATTGATAAGTTCGCGCGAAGGCGGTTCGCCATTACCGAGGACGAGTGCGATTTTGCCCATCAGAACGCCGTCGAAAGGCTCAAGCCGAGCTGTCGGGGATCGCCGTAGCTTTTGTAGAGCGTATTGGCGTAGTTGGGCGGAGCGAGTCCAAAGAAGAAACCGCGCGTAGTATAGCGCTCGTCGAGCAGGTTGCGGCCCCACAGCGTGAAGGTGTGGGCGCCGCGTCTATAGCCTAGACGACTGTGGAAGAGCTGGTAGGCGTCCGATTCCTGGTCGTGGCTGTCGGAGTGGAAGAACGCATCGGTCGCGGTCATGTCAAGACGGGCGAAGAGGCCGCTTTTTGCGGCGTATTCGGTGCCGAGGCGGGCGGTGTAGGTCGGGGCGTGCGCAGCGTCGCGGTCGCCTAAGGTCGCGGACGTGCCTTCGGCGGCTTCGAAGGTGTAGGCGTCAATGTGGGTGCTGAGTAAACCGAGTGAGCCGGAAAGGCGCAGCGCGGGCAGCAGCAAATAGCTCTGCTCGAATTCGATACCGCTCGAACGCCCGGTGGAGGCATTGGCGGTGAAAAAGAAAAAGCTATTGGGGTCGCCGGGATTCTGCTGGCTAGAAAGGCTGACCTGTTGGTCGTCGCGCAGCGCGTGGAAGAAGGTCAGGTTGGTGGTGGATTTGGCACCGGAGGCGCGGTAGCCGATTTCGAAGTTGAGCAGGTATTCGGGATTGTAGGGGCGGTTTTCCGCCGCCAGGCGCGGGTGTTGGTTGACGCCGGAGGCGCGGTAGCCGCGCGAGGCCGCGGCATAGAGGTGGCGGCGGTGGCCGAGATTGTGGGTGAGGGCCAGTTTGCCGCCGGCGAGCGATTGGCCGATATCGAAGTCGGTCCGGTCGGCGCTGTCGGTAGTGCCGTGATAGCCGATGGCGTTGCGGTCGACGCGCAGGTTGAGCGAGAGTTCGGTCCGCTCGTTGAGTGCCTGGTTGTATTGGCCGTAGAAGGCGAGGTTGTCGATTTGGAAGACGCTTTGCAGGTCGGCGGCCTCGCCGCCGAAGAGATAACCCTGGGCGTCGTCGGATTCTTCGAGCGTTTTAAAATAGACGCCGGCGATGGCGTTGCCGCGCAGCAAGCGCAGTTCTTGTGTGAAGGTGTTGCGGGTACGCAGGGTGCGGTCGACGAAGTCGTAGCGCCAGCCCTCGACTTCCGGATCGAAGTTGTAGGGCGGCTGCAGCCAGTATTGGTCATTACCCCAGTCGCCGTCGAAACTGTATTCGAGCTCGATGTTGGAAAAGGAGGTGATCGAAACCAGTTGTGTGGCGGCGAAAGTTTTCTTGGCTTTGAGCGAGAAGGCTGTCGTGGTCTGGTGGTCCTTGCCGGGTTTGTCGGTGTAGGTGATGAGGTCTTCGTTGTTGTCGGGGGCCCAGGTGTCGTAGCCATTATCTTGGTCGGAGCGGAAAGCGGTGAATAGTAGCGAGAGACCGTACTCGTCGGCATAGCGGAGTTTGGCGCGCGCGAAGTTTTCGTTGCGCTGGTTGGAGTCGTTGATGTTGAGAAACTGGTTGTCGCGGAAGCCGTCGGCGCGGGCTTGGGTGTAGCCCAGGCGCAGCGAGAGTCTGTCGTTGAGCGGTTGGTTGAGGGTGCCGCTGAAATGCGCCAGCGCGTCGCTACCCAAGGTTAGGTCGACACTGCGCCTGGCGACGGGTGTGGGGTCGGCGGATTGCAGGTTGATCAGCCCTGCCATCGCATTGGGGCCGAAGGTGGTCGACTGCGGGCCTTTGAAGATTTCGAGCTGGTCCATGTCGAAGAGCAGACCGGCGGTGCCCAGACCGCTCATGTCGACGTCGTCAATGACAAAACCTACCGAGAAATTGGGCGGGCCTTCGCCGGCGTACTGGCTGCGCTCGCCCATGCCGCGGATTTGGAAGTAGCGCGGGCGGGACGTGCCGCCCGCCCAGTTGAGATTGGGCACGGCCTGGCTCAAATCTTGCAGGTGATGGCCGCCTGCAGCTTGCAACTGGCTTCGGTCGAGTACCGTGACGCTGGTGGCGACTTCGTCGAGGGGCTGGGCTTTGAGACCGCCGTGCACAACAAGTTCTGGCGTGGCGAGGATGGCGCGGTACAGGCGGATGGTTAGGTTCCGCGCATTTTGCGGACGCAAGGTGCGGGTCTTGTAACCGACGAAAGAGACGGTGAGCGAGTCGCTGGGGGTTAGAGACAGGGAGAAGTGGCCGTCGTCGTCGCTGCGGAGGCCGGTGGTGCCGGTGTTCAGGTTGGCGTCGGACAGCGGCTCCCCCGTGATCGCATCGACGATTTGGCCTTCGAGCAAGAAGCTTTGCGCGTACAGGGCGTATGGCAGCAGGAACAGTGCGGCGAGCAGGTGGCAAACTGTGTGCATGGTATGCATCTCTTTTGGGTTATGGCCCCAAAAGATGAGGGCCGTTTTCTCTCGCGTGGGGAAAACGGCCCGCGACCTGTTGCCGCGGCGGCGCTTTGTTTCCCTACGCTGGTATGGTCCAGGTCAGGTTCGAAGGGTGTAGATCTCAGCCTCTGGTGGGAGAGGCACCCCTAACAAGTGCGTATGTTGTGTAGTAGCAGTGAATATAGAGGAAGATTACTAGAGTGGCAATGGGCTGAACGAAGTGGTTCGGGGTCGAGATAATACTCTCGCATCATACACGCGACTCGTCCCTAGGCCACTCGGACGGCGTCGAATGTATCAGCTGGAGCAGGCGGTCAGGGCGGTAGGAGGATTTGAGGGGGCGGCGCTATTGTCGAAACGAAGTTAGTGCTTGGGTATTACACGTGGTCGGGTACTAAGCCGACGTCGAGGGCTTCGCGCACGGTATTGAGGAATTTTGTCGGGCCGATGGGTTTTGTCAAGATTGAGGTGATGCCCATTGAGCGCAGACAATCTTCGACTGTTGTGCGATCGACGCCGGCGGCGACGATGATTTTTATTTCAGGTGATTCCTCGCGCAAAGTTCGGATAACCGCATAACCGTCCATTACCGGCATATTGAGATCGGTAATGACGAGGTCGGCCCGGTCCCGGTGGTAGATGTCGACGCCTTCTTGGCCATTTATCGCATGGCTGACTCGATAACCCTGGCGTTGCAAGGTCGTGCTTAGACCGAGAGCAATAAGAGCGTCGTCTTCGATAAGGAGGATATGTTGCATAGACTATAACGTAGTCAAACAGAAGCATAGAATCAATTATTTTTAGTTATATAAATTCATATAAAACAGTTAATTATATATTTTTTAAAAAATGTGTAAAATGCACTATTTTTTCGGAAAATAGGCATTGATTATACGATAATATCGGCGAGATAGAGATCATCGGAAGCCATTGCAATGGCTTTGTGGAGCGAATAGATAACAGATGTTGTATGGCGTTGAATACGGCGGTCGAGTTGGGGCCGCACGACAAAGAGGTGGCCTAAGTTGCTGCGCCAAGAGCACGAGCGCATAATCTGTCTGCTGACGGCGTCGATTGAGCGGGGGCGAGCCCTCGGCGAATTCCGCACCGATTTGCCCGCCGAGCAGTTGGCCAAGAGCCTGCACGTTTTTGGTGCGGGGATGTTGGCGACTGCAAAGGCGATCGATCAGAAAAAGGCCGATTCGGGCGGGCTAGCGGAGTTCGCGTTGGGGCTATTGTCGTAAGCGACTGCTGTCGCGGCCATATCTCAGTTTTAGTATCTTCAGGCAGGTCTCGCCCCGTGCAGGACCTGCCCTTACTCTATCTGGGAGGATGTCTAACGCGGGTCTACTCGGCTGCGATATTATGAACGAATTCATTGAACGCGATGTGATCTACGAAAACGCGCTGTGCCAGGCTGCAGATATAGCGGAATGGGTTATGGAAGGCGACGGTGCGGTTTCTTTCCCGAGAGGGAAAATGCGGCAAGAGAGTCTGCGTCCGCGCGAGGCGGGGCAGGCGGGCAATATCGTGCATTGGTGCCCTATTAGCTTCCCAGATAATATTTCAATCAGCTGGGATTTTCAACCGCTAACAGAGCCCGGACTGGCGATACTGTTTTTCTCTGCGCTGGGGCACAATGGCGAAGATATTGTGACGGGTAACCTGGCTAAGCGGAACGGGCCGTACGACCAGTATCATCATGGCGACCTCAATGCTTTGCACGTTTCTTATTTTCGCCGCAACCCCAAGGAGAACGAATTTCAAACGTGTAATTTGCGCAAGAGTTTTGGGTTTCATCTCGTTGCCCAAGGGGCAGACCCCCTGCCGACGGTGGGTTTTGCCTTGCATCCATATCGTATTAAAGTAATTAAGTGCGGCGCCCGGGTTTCTTTTTATATGGCTTATAAAGACGAACTGGTCACCATTTTTTCTTGGGAAGATGAAGGTAAGATCTATGGCCCCGTGTTGGGTGAGGGCAAGATCGGATTTAGGCAGATGACCCCGCTGATTGCCGAATACAGTAATCTTGTTGTGCGAAAAGTAGAGATTATTTGAATCGCAGCCGTCTCGTCGCGGCCTCGCCGATCTATTATGGCTGGGTGATTCTAATCGTCGGCACCCTGGGAAGCGTGATGACCAGCCCCGGTCAAACCTATGCCGTCTCGGTTTTCATCGACTATTTCATCGAGGACTTGGGGCTCAGCCGCTCGCTGGTCAGCACGCTTTATTCGGTCGCTACGCTGACGGCCAGTTTCGCGTTGCCCTTTGTCGGGCGGCAGTTCGATAAGCGCGGGGCGCGGTTGATGGTGCCGCTTTGCAGCCTGCTGTTGGGGCTGGCTTGTATTTATATGAGCTTCGTGCTCAACGCGGTGATGTTGGGTTTAGGTTTTTTCGCGCTGCGGCTATTGGGCCAGGGCAGTTTGAGCCTGGTCAGCAAGAATGCAATCAATCAGTGGTGGGTTCGCCGTCGCGGGATGGCGATGGGTATTAGCGGCGTGGCGGGCTCGTTGTTGGGCTTGGGCGGTTTCCCCTTGCTGGTCACCTGGCTGATCGCTTATAGCGGTTGGCGCGACGCCTATATCGGCTTGGGGCTGTTGCTGGTGCTGGGGATGTTTCCCCTCGGATGGTTTTTTATTCGCAACCAACCGGAACAATACGGGCTGGTGCCAGACGGGAAGGCGGGCGCGGCGGGAGGCGCGGAAGGTGCGGGGTTCGTTGAGGAACATTGGACATTGTCTGAAGCCGTACACACTAAAGCCTTCTGGGTTTTCGCCGCGGGTTTGGCCTCGGCGAGCATGCTCAATACGGGCCTGACCTTTCACCTCTTCAGCGTGTTCAAAGACAATGGCCTGTCGGCGGCGGTGACGGCTTCGGTTTTTGTCCCGATCGCGGTGACTGGCGCGTTGGCGCAATTGGGCAGCGGCGTGTTGGTCGACCGGATACCGGTGCGCTATATGTTGACGCTGGGGTTGTTGCTGATGGCGGCGGTACTGGTCGCGGTTCCACAACTGGCCTCGGTGGAAATGGCGCTGGCATTGGGCGTGGTAATAGGTTTGCAGGGTGGGATCGAGATGATCGTTTCGAGCGTGGTGTGGCCGCAGTATTTCGGGCGGCGACATATGGGCAGCATCACGGGGCTGGCCTCGACCATCATGGTGGGGGCTTCGGCCTTCGGCCCAATGCCCTTTGGTCTCGCCCGCGATCTGATGGGTAGTTATACGGCCGTGCTGACGTGGTTCGCGCTATTGCCTTTGGTCTTGGCGGTGGCGGCGTTTTTGTTTGGGCAGCGGCCCCACAAGGCAGAGAAGGGATAGGCTATGGTGCAGACGCGTTATTACAAGCCGGAGGGGAAGCGCATCGAGCGGCTGATCCTGATCGACGGGGAAGAGCCGGTGTGCCGCATCTGTTGGGAGTGGGCCTAATGGAAGCGGTGACGCGGGCGGTTATTGGCCCGGGATTGATGGGGCACGGCATCGCGCTGGTGATGGCGAAAGTGCCGGGCGATGTTTGGCTTTGCGGCGAATCGGATGCGGTGCTTGTGGCGGCGATCAAGCGGATCGACCAGAGTTTGCAACAATTGTCGCGCTATGGTCTGGTGCAGGATACAGCCGCGATCGCGGCGCGGATTCGCCCGACGACGGATCTTGCGCAGGCAGTGGAGTCGGCGCGCTTCGTGGTCGAGGCGGTCCCAGAGGACTTGGCGTTAAAACAAACGCTCTTCGCCGATCTCGAACGGCTCGCCCTATCCGACGCGATTTTGGCGACGAATTCGTCGGGGCTGCCAATTGCGGAAAGCGCGGCGCGCGTGAAAAATAAAGCACGTGTGGTTGGCTCGCACTTTTTTTTGCCGGCGCAGATTATTCCGTTGGTGGAGGTTTCGCGTGGGGCCGAAACGAGCGAGGAGACGATGCAGTGGGTCTATGACCACTGGCGCGCCTGTGGCAAGGAACCGATTCGCATCGAAAAGGATCTACCGGGCTATGTGGCTAATCGCATGCAGGGGGCTTTGGTGCGCGAGGCGACGCATTTGTTGGCCGAAGGCGTGGCGAATGCCGAGGATATCGACAAGGCGGTGCGCGTCGGTTTTGGTCTTCGCTATTTGGTGTCTGGGCCGTTGGAGCAGCGCGATTTGGGCGGGCTGGATCTGCACGTGGCGTTGGCGGGCGAGTTGTGGCCGCATTTGGATACGAGTGCCGGTCCTTTCCCGATGGTCAAAGAAATGGTCGAACGCGGCGAGCTGGGTTTGAAGACGGGTAAGGGTTTTTACGACTGGTCGGGAGTCGATGAGGATGCGGTCCGCGCTGAAAAATACGAGGCGCTGCTCAAGCTGATGGCGAGCTTGGGGTTGTGAAAAAAGCCATGGCAAAGCCCCGGATATTTTATGACCACGACGGTCGGCATCCGCTGATCTACATGTACGAGCCGCCGATGCTAAAAGAAGAGCTGGAAGCGGCGGTGGACGAATTACTGGGCACTCCGGTCGAAGCACTGTCGCTGACCTTGGGCGATGCGCAAAGCCTGCTCTACGATTCACAGGCCGGGCAGTTGTGGGGCCAAAACATAAAGAAGTGGCCGCATTTGATCTGGAAGCGCGGCCACCAGAATTTAACCCATCTGATCAAAGCTGGGCACGACCCGTTGCAGGTGCTGTGCGACAAGGCCCATGCCCATGGTTTATCGTTCTACGCGATGTTGTTGCCGCAGCAGGGGCCGCGCGAGCGGATGCTGAAGAGCTGGGAGAATCCACGTTTTGCCGCCGATGATTGGCAGGGCGATTTGCAGCCGTTGGAGATCGGTAATAAGGGGGGCGTGGACGCGCAGTGGCCGGGCTATCGCGCGTTGGACTACGCTTTTGCTGCAGTGCGTGAGCGGAATTTACAGGTTATAGAAGAAGTGCTCGCGCGATATCCGATCGACGGCTTTGAGCTACAGCTCAACTACTGGCCGTATTATTTTCATCCCGATGAGGTCGATGACGGGACGCGTATTATGACCGAATGGATTGGCCAGGTCCATGCGGCGGTGAAAAAGAGCGATCCGCAGCGGGAATTGGTTCTGCGGATACCGGCGGACTTGCACGGGTGCCGGGCGGTGGGGCTGGAGCCGTTGCATTGGATGCGGCAGGGTATTGTCGACGCGATAGTGCCCGAGTGTTCGTCGGTGGACCCGTCGGCTGATTTCAGCGCCTTTGTCGAAGCGGCCAAAGGCAGGGGGTGTCGAGTTTTGCCGGCGTTGCAGAATCGAGTCGATTCGGATCGGGTCGGCGAGGGCACGATTGAAATGGCGCGGGCGGGTGCTTGCAACTACTGGGCGCAGGATGTTGACGGAATTTATATAGCGCATTGGTTCGGCAGCTGGCCCTATGCGGCGAATTTTTATGAGAAGCTGCGCGAGGTGGCCTATCCCGAGGTGATGGCGACAAAAGACAAGGTCTATCGCGTGCCGACCGAGGGCAGTACACCTGCCAAGGCGGCGATTGCGCCGAATGTCGCCGATCCGTTGCCGGTTGAGTTAGTGCAGGGGCAGGCGGCGCAGGTGGGTTTTACGGTCAGCGACGATCTGAAAAAGTGGGGCAAGGCCAAGCGGGTCCACGAAGTGATTTTGCGGGTGCGCTTGCAGCAGACGACGGAGCGGGATCGGTTGCGCTTTGTTTTCAATGGCAAAGAATTATCAGAAGCGTCATTGCGCAAAATCAATCAGATGTATGTGATGGACGCGCCGCGCTACCGGGTATTTGGCTATTGGTTCGTCTTTCGCCTGGACGAGAAACAGTGGCCGGTGCGGGGGCGCAATGTGCTAGAAGTCGAATTACTCAAGCGGGACGGGCAGGCGTTGCCCGCGGTACGGCTGCGCGATGTGGAATTGGAAATCAAGTATCTGATGGGGAAGAATTACCATCGCGGTCTGATCGATGTGGATCTGGGGCCGGACGAATTGTAGGAATATTAAGAAGACGAGAAAGCCGAAAACTCATCTACCCACACGAGGAGCCGGGATGAAGCACAACAACTCCAATATAAAAATTGCCCTACAGACTTCGCCATCCAACGAAGAGGGCGTGCTGCTAGCCCGGCAACTCGGCGTCGAATACTTGGCCATGTGGTCGAGTGCCACGACCTATGATGAGTATAAAGAAATTGTTGACCAGGCCACCGCAGCCAACCTCAAGGTGGCCACCTGTAGCAGCATTAGCAACGACGAGCGCATCGTGCTGGCCCTGGAAGGCCGCGACGAAGTCATTGAGCAGTATCAGAACAGCCTGCGCGCGATGGGTCGAGCCGGCCTGACCTACCGCACTGTGTCCTTTATGGCCACCGGCGTCACTAGCTCGGCGCGTGAATCCGCGCGCGCAGGTGCCAGTGCGCGGGCCTATCGCGACGGGTTTCGCTTAGAGCAAGAGAGCTATGGCCTTAAGACATTTAGCTTTGAGCGCGAATATGGCGAAGAAGAGCTCTGGCAAAATTACGAGTACTTTATCCGCGCGGTCGCTCCCGTAGCCGAAGAGAGCGGCGTGCGTATCGGCATCCACCCCGAGGACCCGCCGGGCATTACACTGGGCAATGTGCCGCGTGTCATCGGCAGCAGTTTCGCCGGCTATAAACGCGCGCTGGAAATTGCCGCTAGCCCCAATGTCGGATTGTGCCTGTGTTTGGGCTGCGTCTTGGAAGCCGGCGACAACTGGGGCAAGACGCCAGTCGAAACGATTGAGTACTTCGGCGAGCGCAACAAGATTTTTAAGGTCCACTTTCGCAACGTCAATCAGCCGCTGCCGCACTTTGTCGAGGCCTTTGTCGACGATGGCTATTGCGATATGTATCCACTAATGAAAGCACTGCGCCAAGTAAACAACGACTGCGTGCTCATCCTCGATCACAGCCCGAACATGGTCGGTGGACGCCATACCGGTGCGGCCTTTGCCATCGGCTATATACGCGCGCTGCTCGAACGGGCGAATGAAGAACTCGGCAGCTAAAGCGTTGTATACCCTCTTATTCGCTAATTGATATCGCTCCGTCGGCCGGTCGGGCCGAAGAGGCAAGGAGGAGGTTCGTGGAATTGAAGACCACGGCGGTGGAACAGTTCTTGGTAGATGTAATTGAAATCGCTCCGTCGGGCCGGTCGGCCGGCGAGACGAGGAAGAGCGTTGTGGAACTAAAAATCACGGCGGTGGATCGGTCCTTGGTGGATGTCCCGTTGGAGGTGGTAGCGGAGCGCAACATGGTGCGGACGCAGCCTGAGTGGAGTATTTCCGAGATCTGCAAGGTGCTAGGTACATGCCCTCATCGTAAAGAATGACCCACATTCCACGCCGGGCCGCTTCCTCAATTGCAAACTGCATATAGCCGAGAAGTTCGTCACTCATCCACGCAAAGTTTTGAGGGAGCCCGGCCCTGGGGTGAAGGACAAAAGCGTGAACAGCATACGCTTGAAAATTATCGAGTTGCCGTGCGATCTGCGTCTCGCTGAGTTGATCATTCCAAAACCAGAAAGCGGCTTGAGAGAATTATCGTGCCTGAGTTGATTCGTTGTTGAACATGTGTATCTTTCTTATTTGTTCCGTCTAACGACAGGTGCTGAATTATCTAAATTCTCACAATTCACCCGGTCACTGGGGTTTCCGATACTCAGAATGCTCTTGGCGACGACCTCCCCGGTCGAATTGATCAATTTCAAGGTGTGACCTGAATTAAATTGAGTCAAGTTGGGCAAGGAAACCGAGCCTTCTTGCGTGTCTCTGCGACGAACATGCCGCCCAAGAGATCTAAAATTTGACCTACGCGCTCCGTTGATCTCGCAAAGTAAACGCCACTAAGATTCCCAAAAACGGAAAGATCGCCATCAGCAAGAAGACCTGCTGATACGACGCTAACACTGCGGCGCCGCTGTCCAATTGCATCTGTAGAAATACCCCACACAACGCCGTGCCCGTCGTCGCGCCCCCAAAGCGAAACATGCCATAGAGGCCTGCCGCCGCGCCGGTATCGCTTTGTTCTACATTGCCCATGACGCTCTTGTGCAGTGTCGCCAGCATTAGGCCCGCGCCGAGGCCGTGTGCGCCTAGTGTGAGGCCAATGCTCCACAGCGAAGCGTTGCCCGGCAGTTGCCAGAATGCCAACATCACGCCCATTTGCACGGATAGGCCGGCGACGACTAACCAGCGGCTGCTGCAGCTGTCGGATAGTGCGCCGGCCACGCGCACGATCAGCGTCATCGCCCCAGCACCAATCATCAGCATGCCACCCAATTCGGTGGGCCGCATCTTTTGCACGTCGACCAAATATAAGGGTATGAGAAAGGTAATTGCGGCCATGACCACCATGCGCATCGAGGCGCAAAAAGAGCTGCGCAAAAAAGCGCCGTTGGCGAATAGGTCCAGCGGCATAAACGGCGATTTACATCGCTTTTCCCAGCTGACGAAGGCCGTCAAAAAGAGCGCCGCAGCGAGCAGCAAGCGCCAGTCTTCCAGTGGCTCGACGCCAGTGATCGGGCGGCTGGAAAGAAAAAAGATCAACAAGCTCATGCCCGGTGCCAGCAGCGCGACACCGCCCCAGTCAAATTCGCGCAAAAAGCCGATGTCGATCTTGCCTACCGGCTTGGGTATGGTCATGTAGACGGCGACCAGCGCCAATAAACCAAATAGCAGCGACGGCGCGAAAGCCCAGCGCCAGCCCCAGTTCGCCACCAGTACCCCGGCGAGCAATGGCCCGAAAAATGCCGTGGCCGGACCGATGGTGCTCCACGTGCCCATCGCACGACCGCGTATCTCGGCAGGAAACGTCGCGGTGATCAGCGCCATACTCAACGGCATCATGCCCGACAGGCCGAACCCTTGCAGCGCTCGGCCAAATAAGAGCGAAGTCAGGTCTGTTGCGGTTATTACCGCCGCTGAGCCCAGCGCGAAGAGCGCGATGCCCAATATCAGCAGGCGGCGCGGGCCGAGTCCGTCGCCGAGGCGCCCGTAGACCGGCATCAGTAGCATAAAGGGCAGCGAGAAGCCCACGTCGATCCAGGCGACGACATCGGCTTGTAGCGCGAAGTCGTCGCGTACGATGGGCAGGGCTACGCGCGACATGGCCGAGATCATCGGCATGAGCATGGACGGGCACATCAGGCCGAAGAGTATATGGCGGTTGTTGGCGATCGACATTTGTTGGGATGGAGCTGGATTCACGATATATCGCTCAACGCGCGGTCTTGGGTGTGCATAGAAAAAATAATAGCCATAAAGGTGAATCTTGGCAGCAGTCTCGATTGAAACCACCCGTCAAAGCCGACTCTGGCTGGGTGAGCGGAGGATTGGCTCGAGTGGCGAGGTGCGAATCGGGATGGGATTTCGACCGAAATCGCTTTGCTGCAGGCATGACCGGCAGGCGGCGCCAAGCTGGTCATGCAGATCGACCAGCTTGGCGGGGATATTCAACACCTAGACAAGATGTGGGCGTCATGACGTACGGGCGGATTAAGGTCGCGCTTCGTTTGGCGGTAAGTGTAGGGTTGCGGCGCGGCTATTTCTTTGCGACGCGAAAGCCTATGTGATCGCGTCGGCGCTGCGGATAGCTCGACGAGCGCGATGCACAGCGGATATAATTTTCATTTGGACTATAAAACGATCCGCCCCGTAATACGCGATGCGCGCGCGATGCGGGATCTTCGCGCCCATCGTCCGCATTGTAGGGATAGTCTGCCAATATGCTGCTGGTCCATTCCCATATATTGCCCGCCATGTCGAGGGCCCTGTAAGGACTCGCGCCTGCGGGGAATTGATCGACGGGTGTCGTCGATTGCGTTTTCACGTCTTGACCGAAGTTAGCACAGGGCGTCTTGGGCATTTGATTGCCCCACGGATAAACGCGTGAATCGCCGGCGCCTGTCCCACGCGCTGCTTTTTCCCATTCGGCCTCAGTCAGTAAGCGCACATCCGCCCAGGCGCAAAACGCCTGCGCGCTATCCCAAGATATATTTGTTACCGGATGATTTTCTTTTGCCCGCGGGATCTCGCCGCCGATCCAATGCGCGGGCGCGGGCTGCTGGACGGCACTTGTGAATAGTGCGTATTCCGCGTTGGTGACCGGTGTCTGGGCGATGGAAAACTCGGGTAGCTGAAGCGAGTGGGTAGGGTATTCGTTGGGCAAGGCCAGATCGTGGAAGCATCGCGGGTCATTGCCCATGGTGAATGACCCAGCGGGAATGTCAACCCACGCCAGGGTTAAGGGCGTAGGGAGTGCGGTATTCGTACGCGCAACGCGCAACCCGAGATACGGACCGCGGGTAGCTGGTGCAAAAGAGTGGCGGTCGGCGGCGCGAATCTCGCGCGCGGTATGCGTGTAAGAACTGCCGCGTACCGTACGGGCTTCGCCGCTAGTTGCATCTTCGCGGCCGTCGTCGGCGCGATAGGGATACGGACGGGCGATGCTGCTGGTCCATTCCCAGGCGTTGCCGGCCATATCCAAGGCGCCATATGGGCTGGCGCTTTGCGGAAATTGATGCACTGGGCTGGTGGTAAGGATATTTTTATCGAAGTTGCAGCGCTTGGCGTCGGGTGGTTGGTTGCCCCAGGGCCAGAGGCGGGCGTCTTCGCCGCGTGCGGCTTTTTCCCATTCTGCTTCAGTGGGTAGGCGAACGCTTGCCCACTGGCAGAAGGCCATAGTGTCGTGCCAGTCGACATAGGTGACTGGATGTTCAGCCAGGCCTTCGGGAATTTGGCCGTCTAGCCAATGGCCCGGCGCGGGATGCCCTGACGCGTCGACGAATTGCGCGTATTGCGCGTTTGTAATATGCGTGCGAGATAGCTGGAATGCCTCGACTGCTACCCGATGCCGTGGCGATTCGTTTCCATAGGGCACGGCATCGCTCGCCGGATCGCTGCCCATGCGGAATTCACCTGCCGGAATCACAATCCAGATCGGAGTATACATGCGTTAGGTCTCCTGTATAGCGGCGTTAAAACGTCTCGGCTATGCGTCTTTCTCGATCTTGCGGTCGGCTGCTTCGCTCTCGTCCTGTTCTTCTCCCCAAGGCTCGTGCAGCGCCCCGTCAATGCGCATGATCTCGATACCTTCACCCTCATCCTTTGCTAGGATCCTGAATCGCGTCGCGACGACCTCGGCACCAAAAGGTCCGTATGGATTGGCAAAGCCCTGGTGATCGCCGACCATGAATATGCTGTCATCGGGCATTAGGCAGGCTCCGGGGTAGTAGGCGTAGCGGTCGGTGGCAAACCCCCGATCGGGTGCGGGTTTGATCCAGGTCTCGCCCGAGTCGCGGCTATAGAGGACCTGGCCATTACCGCCGGGCTGGCCGCAGGTCAACAGCACCACGGTGCCGTCGGAGGTGACGAGCAGGCCACCTTTTTTACAGCCGTTGGGATTGGACCTGCCTGCGAGGCTTTCTAACGCTAAAATCGCGCGCGGCTCAGACCAAGTGAAGCCTTCGTCGTCGCTGGTAATCCAGAGTCCCCAGGGGCGCGAGCAGGTGCCCAGGCGTCCGTCCGGCAGGTACGCCAGATGACCTTCTTCCATATCGTAGTCGTCGTGGCCGAATATCGAGCGGGTTTGCCAGGTTGCGCCGCGGTCGGTCGAGTGCAATAGGGCATTGACCCAACGCGTTTTTTCCGCTCCCGGCACCGTGTGGCCGTCGATAAGCATCAGCAGCGAGCCGTCTTTGGCTTCGGTGATCGAGCAGGGGTTTTCTAGGCGGCTGAGGAAGGGGCCGCTGGTACGGCCGACTTCGCGCCAGCTTTCGCCGTCGTCTTCGCTGCGCAGGACGGCGATTTCCTCGGGGAAGTGTTCGTGCATGGTGCGCAGGAAGGCAAGGGGGGCTTGCGGGATGCGTTCGGCCTGGAAGTGGCTGCGCTGGATTAGCGCGGCCGCGTAGAGGGTGCCGTCGG
>DQLG01000020.1 GCA_015660315.1 Candidatus Latescibacterota bacterium | reverse complement strand
TACAGACACTGCATCCGCCCAATAATCGCCGGATCGGTCGACAGTTCCCAAATCAGCTTCTTGTCGAGGTGGCGGTTGTGGATTTTTGTCTTGTGGTCTGGCGGATCACTGTCGAGTACCGCCTCAACTCCGGAACGCCACTCGACCATCTCCGCCGGACTGCACAGGGTAAAGGGTCCGAGAAAACCCCGTTCGCGAAACTGGTCCATCTCGGCCGCACTCAAAACAGCCGATGTTTGCGTTACGCTCATACTTTATCCCTTCCTGGCATGTAGCCGAAACCCATATCAGTAGTCTTCGGCTACATAATAATCATGGACGGGATCCGAGAGCAATTTTTCGCCGCACGGGCCCCAAGGACGCCGCCACGCTGATATGTTGGACGATATACTGAGGTATACAAAGTCACCGCGACCATCTTCCGTCAGATGGCCTGACGGCTCCCACCCCTATCGCGCATCCTGCAAGGGCAACACATATAAATCGTGCCATCGCGCTCATAGGCGACCGTTGGCGATTCTATCGTCGCCTGGCCATCGCGATGCGCATAAAGCGGCAGTATATCACCTCGCCTCAACCAGATCCAACACCGAATCGTCGGGAGATGCCCTACCGCCATACCACGCGCACGCCGGAGAATAGACCTTCCGCATTATCGGCTCTCTATAACTTCGCCAGTGCCACGTTCAACAAGGCAATCTCCCCGACCAGGCGTTCGTACAACTCCGGTGCCGTAGCCAAATCCCCCTCAGACCCCTTATCCTCCAAAGCCATGATTACCTCGACCGCGTTGCGCATATGCCAAGTCGCGATCATGCCTTTCAGCGTATGGGCAATCAGCCTAACTCGATCCGCGTCCCCTGCTGCAATCGCCTGCTGTAGTTCTGCGAGTTTAGGTGGATATTCATTAAAGTAGATGTCGATCATAGTCCGCAGGAACTCTTCATCGTTGTCCATAGAGTCAAGCACCGCTACCCAGTCGATACGAGCCTCCGCCCCCATAGTCTCTGTCGTTTCCTTGATGCCTACCGCTTGGCCGCCAACTCTGACGAGCGCCGCGTAGAGCACCTCGGACTTGATCGGCTTCGACAGATACTCGTCCATACCCACGGCGAAACAGCGCTCCGCATCCTCTGTGGTCTCCCGAGCGGTAAGCCCAATGATCGGAATATGTCCTCCGGTTTCCCCTTCACGCTCGCGAATCTTCGCGGTCGCCTCCCACCCGTCCATTCTCGGCATCTGCACATCCATCAACACCAGGTCGAAGACCTCTTTTTCCAAGGCGCCTAACGCCTCTAAGCCAGCCTCCGCCAATCCGACGGAATGACCTTGTTTCTGCAGCAGGCCGATCGCCACCCGCTGATTAAATACATCGTCCTCGACTAGCAGGATATGTAGCGCCGTCTCGGCGGAAATAACCTCAGACGGTTGCGCCGTCTTGACCATATCCGGACGCACAATACGCAGAATAAGATCCAACAATTCGCCTCGGGCAATGGGTTTGCGCAAGCAGTATCCGATCTCCTGGGCCTCGAGACGGGCGCTATCTTCACTCTTATCGCTGGAGGTCAAAAATGCGATCGGCAGGCCACTGTAAGCCGGATCCGCAAGTATGCGCTCCGCCGTGGTTAAACCATCCATCTCCGGCATCTGCACATCCATCAGCACCAGATCGAATGGTGCTTCAGCCCCGGCCAACGCAGCGAGGGCCGCAGGTCCTTCGGCAACTGACGTCGGCTGTATTTTCCATTGCCCAAGCGTCTCTTCGAGAATCTGTCGGTTGGCGTCGTTATCGTCGACGATCAAAACTCGCAGCCCAGCCAAATCCCCAACCACGGCCAGGTCATCGTCCGCGTCGGGCTGCACACCCAGTTCGACTGCAAAATAGAATGTGCTGCCCCGATCTTCTTCGCTCTCGACCCACAGGCGCCCGCCCATTATATCCGCCAGCCGCGTCGAAATGGCCAATCCCAACCCCGTACCCTCGTAGTGGCGGCTCGTCGACCCATCTGCCTGGGTGAGCTTCTCGAAAATAACCTGTTGCTGGGTGTGCGAGATCCCGATCCCCGTATCGCGCACTGCGATCTGCAACTGCACGCAATCCTCGTCCCGCGCCTCTACTTCGACTCGTACTACCACTTCTCCGGCTGCGGTAAATTTAATGGCATTACTGACTAGGTTCAACACGATTTGGCCCAGACGCAACGAATCACCAATAAGCCGGTCAGGGACCTCGCTGCCGATATATTGGATCAGTTCCAGACCCTTTTCGTGGGCGCTTACAGCCTGGATTTTCATCAGTATATCCAAACACTGGGAGGCGGAGAATTCCCTCTCTTCGAGGACGATTTTATTGGCCTCAATCTTGGAAAGGTCGAGAATGTTGTTGAGTAGGTCCAAAAGCGAGACCGAAGCGGCCTGGATCGATTCTATATACTCGCGCTGGTTGTCGGAAAGTGGGGTATCGGCAAGCAATTCGCTTAGGCCGATGATCGCGTTCATCGGCGTGCGGATCTCGTGGCTCATATTGGCCAAAAACTCGCTTTTCGACTCGCTGGCGAACTCGGCCTCTTCTTTGGCCCCCCACAACATCTCCTCGTAATCGCGTCGCTCCAACAGCCCGCCAACCATCTGCCCCAACAATTGGATAAAGTCCACGTCGGCCTCGGTGAAATTCTCCACCCTCTGGAAGGGGCTGGAAAAATTGAGGGTTCCGTAGCGAGAAGAACCTATCCAGACCTGCGTACCGATATAGGTTTCGAGCTTGAATTGTTCGTAGCTGGGATGTTTTTTCCACTGCGATTCCGCCACATGGGGTATCGCCAAAGGGCCATCCGCCTCCAGGGTAAGACTACAGTAGGTGACGCCAAGGGGGAAAACCATCCCGGAGACGAGATCGGTCCCGGGGGCGTAGACATATTCGGCCGTGTAGTCCTGGTCCACAATGTGGCTCACGATGCCGATATCCAGCGCAAAGGCCTCAGTGGCGAAATTCAGGATCTCTATCAACTTGCGATCTAGGTCCCAATCGCGGTTGGCGATGATCTCATGCAGCGTGTGTATCCGGCTGACTTGAAGTTCGAGGACCCCATCAACCTTCTGGCGTTCGGCGACCTCGTCGACCAACTTGGCCTGTAGCTCAACCAAATCTATCAACGCGAACTCGGATTCGACGAGCTCGCCAAAATCCTGTAAAAGCGCTTTGTCCTCCGCGTCAAAAACGCGCGGCTGTCGATCTATAAGGCACAAAGTACCAATCAAATTACCATCGACCGCCAGCGGCTTACCGGCGTAAAAGCGAATATCGGGATCACCCGTGACCAGCGGGTTATCTCCGAAACGTTCGTCCTTAGCCGCGTCTTCAACTACCAGGATTTCGGTATTGAGAATAGCGTGGCCGCAAAAGGATATATCGCGCGAGGTTTCGCTGACGCCGAGCCCGTAATTGGACTTGAACCATTGACGATCCACGTCGATGAGACTTACTAGGGCTATCGGCACATTAAAAAAACGGGACGCGAGCCGGGTAATCCGGTCAAAGCGCTCTTCCGGATCCGTATCGAGGATCTTCAACGCTTGCAATGCGGCGATGCGCTGGTCTTCGTCGTCTGGCAAGAGAGGAACTAACATCAAATCGCTCCGTGGTTCACGGTAGATTGTGGTTTATTGTTGTAGGCACAGAATATAACTTATCTTTGCTTATCATACCCAATTAAAATGGAAATACCATGCCCAATCAAGTCGTCGTCTGCGCTCATCGGGGTGCATCCGGCACGCACCCCGAAAATACGATCCCCGCTTTCGTCGAAGCCGCCGCGCTAAGGTGCGAGATGGTCGAATTCGACGTCAGAGCCACGGCCGACAGCCATCCGGTGATCCTGCACGACGAAACAGTCGACCGCACCACCGACGGCACGGGGAAAATCTGGCAACTCTCGTTCGCGGAGACCAGGCGACTCAACGCCAATGCGGGCCACGACGCGCATGCCGGGGTCCAGATCCCGACATTGGACGAAACGTTGGAGTGTCTGCCCAGCGGGATGCAACTCAACATCCACGTCTACCCCGGACCGTCGGACGGGGACGCAATCGTCGACCAGGTATGCCAAAAGATAAAGGCGCGAAACCTTTACGCCACCGCCTTTATAGCCGGTTCCGACGAAGTGATGCAACTCGTGATCGATACCGACGCCAAGGTACGTCGCTGTCTACTCGGCAGCCAGCACCGCGTCGAGATATACGCGCAACTCGCCAAGCAGATGGGGTGTTGCAACGTGCAGCCCCTGCATCGCATCGTCAGTAAGGAATTCTGCGATAAAGCCCATCGCCTGGGGTTGTTCATCCACCCGTTCTACGCAGACGACGAGGCGGAAATGACCCGACTTATCGAATGCGGGGTGGACGGCATTTTGACCAACTACCCCCAGCGATTGATTCGACTCCGCAAAACCTTATCATAAATCACCTCCCAGACCGCAGGCCCATACCATGATCGACAAATCCACCTTCCAATGGCCACAAGGCCGCAAGGGGGCCGTCTCTATCACCTACGACGACGCCCTGCCGTGCCATCATCAACTCGTCGCACCGGCCTGGGAAGCCGTCGGCTTGCGCGCAACCTTCTACACGCCGATCCGCTCCACACTGATGGAAGACGTCGAAGCCTGGCGCGCCGTCGCCACCAAAGGCCACGAATTGGGGAACCACAGTCTTTTCCACCCCTGCCGCAAACGCGCCCTCGGCGACCCTGCCTGGCTGCCCGACCACTACGACCTGCGCAACTACACGCCCGAGCGCTGGCGCGACGAGATGCGCGTCGCCGATTTCGCGCTATCACTGATCGACGGGGAGAACAAGCGCTCCTTCGGCAATACTTGTTGCAATACCGAAATAGGCCAAGGGGAAACACTGACAAGCCTCGATCCGATTATCGAAGAATTGTTCATCGCCGGGCGCGGGGCCTACAACAAAAAATCCGTTCATATCGGCGATCTAAATTACAATGCCCTCGGCCATTGCAGCGGCGACGGGCGCAGCGCCGCCGAACTAAGCGAGGAAATCGAACAAGCCGTAGCCGCGGGCGATTGGATCATCTATATGATTCACGGCGTTGGCGAGGGCACACACGGATTATTTATTGATGAGGACGAGCACCGGCAACTATTGCATTTTTTAGGCAAATGGCAAGACGATATTTGGGTCGCGCCATTAAGGGAGATCGCGCAATATCTCAAAGCTTGTGAAAGGTGAGAGGACGATTATTTCTGAGCCGCTTAGCGCTTAGTTGACCACCTGCATCAGGCGCTGGGTGATCAAGCTCTCCTGGGTCAATACTGTGTTGCTTCTACGGGTAATCTCACGCGAACTCGCACCGGGGTAGGGCATGTGTAAAAACATGCCCTACCCCGCTTCCCGGTACATCTTCTCCATATCCGCGTAAAACGCCTTACGCGATGCCGCCCAAGTATAAAACATATGCCCGCCCAGATAGTGCTTCACCCGCAAATTCCCACGCAATGACGCGTCGAGTTTCATATGCTCGACTATTCGGTCCGAAGAAAAATACGGCGTCACAAGATCAAAATAACCGTGGCTAATACACACCTGCATGTGCGGGTTGAGCACCATCCCGTAGCGCAAATCGTCCATCGCCCCAATCTGCGGGCGGATAAATCCCCCGACTTGCGCCTTCCACTGCTGATGCACCTCATAGCTCAGCAACTCGTAATCCAACTCCGTCTCCACCCCGAGATTTTCGCGCAGGTGCGCGTTGACTCCGGCGCGGAAGATCCGGTCGAGCGCCGCCAATGTCGGGTCCGGCCCCTGATAACCGATGCGGTCGGGAAAGGGGTCAAGCGCCGTCAACGACGCGTCGTAGAGCCCGCAATAGCGGCGCTCGTCGCGCAACAACTCCCGCGCAAAAGCCCGACGGTCGATGCGACCAGCCGAGCGCGCGACCCACGCTCCATCCAGGCCGACAAATTGTGCCAAGCGTTCCAAGGTCTCGCTACGCCGATGTTCGTCTAACGATTCACCCCGGGCGATAAGCGGCAATAATTCATCGAGCGCGAAGCGTTCAGCCTCGCGCAGATAAACCTCCAGCCCCGCCCGCCGCCCGGGCCGGTGCTCGCGTTTGTGAATCCAGGCAGTGGCCGCCATCGAAGGCAACGTCTCCACCCAGTGCATCAAGTTGTAGTCCGAGCCCATCAACGACGCGAACTCAATCGCCGGCGAAATAAGCACCGCGCCACTAAGCCCGATCCCGTAGCGTTCTTGCGCCAAACGCGCCAGCTTGGCGACGCGAAAACCGCCATAGCTCTCCCCGGCAATAAACACCGGCGACTTCCAGCGGCCGTGCGCCGAGAGAAACTTCTGCATAAACTCTCCCAGCGACTCCAGATCTCGATCAACCTCCCAGAACTCGGGGTTCGGCTTTCTGTCGCCCTCTTTTTTTTCCTCGCCCTTTGGCTCTTCTTCGATGGTACGGCTAAAACCGGTGCCGACCGGATCGACAAAAACCAGGTCGGTAAAACGCAGCCAACTCTCGGCGTTGTCCTTGAGTTCCACCGGCGGCTTGGGCAAGGAGCCGTCCTCGTTAAACACCGCTCGCTGGGGCCCCAGTGCCCCCATGTGCAAATAGGCCGAAGCCGCACCAGGCCCACCATTAAAAACAAAGGTCAGCGGTCTCGCGGTCCGACTTTGCGCCAGATAGGCCACGTGAAAAACGCGGGCAATCGGCTTTTCCCGTTTGCGCAATACCACCCAATCGGCAATGGCCTGATAGCGCAGTTTTGTCCGCCCTAGTTGGTGCTTCGTCGTTTGGCCGCGATAAATATCCGCTACTTTTGCGTCGCTTTTTTTTTCATCGCCCATAACTTTTGCCCTATCCGTTTTGGTCGGCATTTACATCTTAGTTAATGTTATTATTAGGTAATTAATAAATTACGAACCGCTACCAGACAATCTATTTTACGGATTCAATACTCGTCATATTCCAGAAGCTGTCGCTCTTACGCGACGGCACTCCGGCGCAGGTCAGAAACGCGACGCAGATCTGTTCCTCGCGGGCTTGTAAACCGGGCACAGGAACTCTGCAAGGCCAACGCCGAGAGCGACGGCATCTTTATCGTTTTGACGGGTATCTTTCAGATCTGAACTGCCGACGATCTGGCCCCATTGAAACAATCAGCCATCACCACCATCGGGAATCGGGACTGCTCACCGGCGAACCGCGATCGGCCACTGTGTTGGCCAAAACCAAGGTGACAACCCTGTCGATACACAGGCGACGGATCCAACAACTTATCAAAAGCGATCCGCAACTCTCGACCCTGCTCTACCGCAATGTCCTGTCGATGGTGCGCGAGAAACTCATCGTCTCCAACAGACGCATTGCCGAACTGCTCGGCAACCAACAACCCGCCTAAGCGCTGCGGCCCGCCCGTATCCACAATACGCCCATCACCACCGCGACTACCGCCAGAAACGGCGCCGCCAAGTGATTGAGCCTGTCCCAACCCAACATCCCCTCTAAAGGCGCCGCGCTGAAACTGGTCAGCACCATCAACCCGAAGACCAGAAAGTCGTTGCAAGACTGCACCCGCGCCTTTTCTTCAGGCCGGTGCGTCGTCGCTAATAGCGCGGTCGATCCTACAAAGAGAAAATTCCACCCCACGCCCAGCAGCGCTAACCCGGTCGCGTAGTGGTAGAGCTCGATCCCGCTCAGATTGACCGCTATGGATCCCCCGAGCAAGCAAATTCCGGCAAACATGATCCGGGGCTCACCCCAACGCGAGATCAGATGCCCAGTGAAAAAAGACGGCACGAACATGCCCAATACGTGCCACTGAATCACCCAAGTCGTATCGGCGAAGGAATGCAAGTGCCGCTTCATCGCCAAAGGTGTGGCATTCATCAACAGCGACATCACCCCCCAAGCGGCCACCGCTCCGATTACCGCCAGCGCGAAATCCGACTGCCGCGCGATTTGCGCCAACGAACGCCCGCCGGCCCGTTTTTCCTCGGGGCTGAGTGCGGGAAAGCGAACGAAGCAGAGCACCAGTAGGACTAGCGAATGCACGATTGCGATGCCGAGAAAGGAACCTGCAAACAGATCGTCGGGAAACCATCCTCGCGACCAGGTCGCCAGATTCGATCCCGTTACTGCGGCGATAACCCCCCCCGCCATCACCAGCGAAATAGCGCGGCTGCGCAAATCCTCCGCGACGACTTCGCCGGCAGCGAAGCGATAATAGGTCGCAAAGCCATTGACCGCACCGATACCCAACCCGCCCAGGCACAATAACAAAAAATTCTCTTGGTATACCGCGATACACCCCATCACCCCCCCGAAAACCCCAAGAGCCGCGCCCAACGCGAAACCCAGCCTACGACCCCGCCGCTGCATCAGTCGCGCCGCTGGCACCGTCATCAGCATCGTCGCCACCGGCGCCAGCGCCAGAGGCATCGTCGCCAACGCCGCACTCGGCGCCAAACGCTGGCCGACCAGCGCCATGCTCGATAGCATAACGATGCTCCCGGTGCGCGATAACGCCTCGCAGAGAAAGAGCAGCGAAAGGTTTTTTACCCTTAGGCCGGCCAATCCGCCCCGTCGTAATAGCGCGTGCCCTGGTGCCCCTTGCGCGGGATCGGCTCCGCCAGCTTATCACCCGGCGCCTCGACGTAGACCAGTGTGCGTGGCTTGCCCGATTTCGGGTTGGTAGCCCCGCCCTTGAACTCCTTGATCTTTAGCCTGCCGCGGATATGGTGCTGAAAGATCGTATAAACATAATCACCCACTTGCAGCTTCGAGGGTTGCCCCGCCATGTGGAACTCGAACTCCTGCACACTGCCGTCGTATAAACCATCGACCCTCTCCATCCCCTCATCAGCCGGAATGGTCTTGGTAATGCCAAAGCTCATCTTCTCTTCTCCTTATCAATTCGCGATCGAACGCAAATCCCAAAAACGAAGCTCACCCTTTGCGCCTGGTCGCCACCGCTGCCGCCAACTCCTCCAGCACCGCCGCTGTTTCCTCCCATCCGATACAGGCGTCAGTAATGCTCTGCCCGTAGACCAATTCGCTGCCCGCAGTTTGCTTCTGATTGCCTTCGACCAAGTGGCTCTCCAGCATCACGCCGAAAATATCCCGCGCACCGGCCGCCACCTGTTGCGCAACATCGCGCGCGACCGCGGGTTGGCGCTTGTGGTCCTTGTCACTATTGCCGTGGCTGCAGTCGACCATGATGCGATCCGGCAACTCCGCCGCCCGCAGCTTGTCGGCCGCCGCCCCAACGCTGGCGGCATCGTAATTGGTACCCTGACTGCCGCCGCGCAGGATCAGATGGCAATGCACGTTGCCCGTGGTCTCGACAATCGCCGAAATGCCCTGCTTGGTCACTGAGAGAAAATGGTGCGGGTGGCATGCCGCGCCGATCGCGTCGAGCGCGATCTGCACATTGCCGTCGGTGCCGTTCTTGAAACCCACCGGCATCGACAGCCCCGAGGCCAACTCGCGGTGGATCTGGCTCTCGGTGGTCCGCGCGCCGATCGCACCCCAGCAGATCAAGTCGGCGATAAACTGCGGACTAATCGTATCGAGGTACTCGGAGCCGGCCGGCAGCCCCATATCGGCCAGTTTCGCCAGCAGGCCGCGCGCCATGCGCAGGCCATTGTTGATGTCGAAACTGCCGTCCAAATGCGGATCGTTGATCAATCCTTTCCAACCGACGGTAGTACGCGGCTTCTCGAAATACACCCGCATTATTATGCACAGCTCACCGCTTAGGGCCGTGGCCTTTTCCAACAAAAGCCGACCGTATTCGAGTGCGGCCTCCGGGTCGTGGATCGAACAGGGGCCGACCACTACGGCCAGGCGGTCGTCTTCCTCCGTCAATATCGCGTCGAGCGTGCGCCGGGTGGCTGCCACGGTTTGCGAAGCTTTTTCCGAAAGCGGCAATTCTTCCATCAGGATCGCCGGCGGGATCAGGGGTCTGAGTTGGGCTATACGCAGGTCATCCGTTGATTCGAACAAGAGATATCCAGCTCCTCTTAAATGAGTCCTATATGCAACACGAGCCGGCCGCCCTCAATGGCGACCTTTTTGAGCACCAGTTTGGCCAGCGACTCCTCGAAATCGTCCGGGTCGAGCCGGTATACCACCAGTTGGTCCAAATAACGCGAAAGAACCTGGTTGGCCAGTTCGTGCACGAAGACCTGGTATCGCCCCGGCACCTCCTTGAGATCCAGCGCGCTGATGCGGGCGTCCACCAGATAAAACTCGCCCTTGTCCGCCTTGTAGTCCACACCCGCGTCAAAAACCATCATTCCGCGATACGCCCTACCGAGCGGCGGGACGATCTCCATCTCGGTGCGCAAACCGACGCGCGGCGAATCGGCCTTGAGCAATACCTCCGGCGCGCGCAAGACGACTTTGGCCAATGCACCCTGGCGCATCAGCGGAAACTGCGGCGCGATTTTGGCCTGTAACTCCGCCGCCGTAAAAACGACCTCCCGACGAAAGGTCTCCTTGCATCCGAATAGACCTAACACCACTAAGACCCCCCAGCAGGCGACCCTCAAAGCATTGCACCAGGTGTCCAACCCAACCCCGCGAAGTCCTTGCCGATAACTTTCTTCATCCACTGCGCGCGCTCCCGATCGGCGCGCAATTCCTCGTCGAGATCCTCAGGGCGGTAAACTTTACCCTCGCGCACCGTCAACACCGGCTCGATCTTGCGGTCACCCCGCTCGCGGCGACCGCGCACATCAGCGAATTCAAATGCCCCCTGCAGCATCTCAAATGCCGCCAGATCAGCGACCGTGCCCACTCGCAATGTACCCAACTCGTCCGCGCGACCGATCGCGCTTGCCGCAGCAGTCGTCGACTGATGCACCACGCGCTCAAACGATACGCCGAGATTGAGCAGTTTCGATGCCGTCTCCGGCATACTCTCGATCGGGCTATCCCAACTGCTGGCGTGTAAGTCGGTGCTAATAACATCAGC